>NZ_DLNW01000050.1:0-8698 GCF_002478435.1 Pseudomonas sp. UBA7500
GTCATGCGGCCTTCGACCGACAACTCGCGAATGGCGCTGCCGGCAAACTCGATGGCATGCCCGTTGCCGCCGGCGGTCCCGATCTTGCCGATCACGGCCAGCACGATGTCCTTGGCAGTGACGCCGAACGGCAATTGCCCTTCGACGCGCACCAGCATGTTCTTCATCTTCTTGGCCACCAGGCACTGGGTAGCGAGCACGTGCTCGACCTCGGAGGTGCCGATGCCGTGGGCCAGGGCGCCGAACGCGCCGTGGGTGGAGGTATGCGAGTCGCCGCAGACCACGGTCATGCCGGGCAAGGTGGCACCCTGCTCCGGGCCGATGACGTGGACGATGCCCTGGCGCACATCGTTCATCTTGAATTCGGTGATGCCGTATTCGTCACAGTTTTCGTCGAGGGTCTGCACCTGCAGGCGCGACACCTGGTCGGCGATGGCCTCGATGCCGCCCTTGCGCTCTGGCGTGGTGGGCACGTTGTGGTCGGGGGTGGCGATGTTGGCATCGATGCGCCAGGGTTTGCGGTTGGCCAGGCGCAGCCCCTCGAAGGCCTGCGGCGACGTCACTTCGTGAATGATGTGACGGTCGATATAGATCAGCGCCGAACCGTCGTCGCGCTGCTTGACCAAGTGCGAATCCCAGAGCTTGTCGTAGAGCGTTTTGCCAGCCATCAGACTTTCCTCATCAGTCTTTCTATGCCAATAACCCCTTGGCTTGTACGGACGATGCTATGGGGTTAGATTGAATAACTCAAATTCATATTTTTTATGCTTTGGATAACTTTCAGGAATCCAAACCCGAGGAACTCATTCCGTGGACCTGGCCAACCTTAGTGCCTTCATCGCCATCGCTGAAACCGGGAGCTTTTCCGGTGCCGGCGAGCGCCTGCACCTGACCCAGCCGGCCATCAGCAAGCGCATTGCCGGGCTGGAGCAGCAGCTGGATGTGCGCCTGTTCGACCGCCTTGGCCGCGAGGTGAGCCTGACCGAAGCCGGCCGTGCCCTGCTGCCCCGTGCCTACCAGATCCTCAACGTGCTGGACGACACCCGGCGGGCCCTGACCAACCTCACCGGCGAGGTCAGCGGTCGACTGACCCTGGCCACCAGCCATCACATCGGCCTGCACCGCCTGCCGCCGCTGTTGCGGGCGTTTACCCGTCAGTACCCGGCGGTGGCTCTGGACATCCAGTTTCTGGACTCGGAAGTGGCCTACGAGGAAATTCTGCACGGGCGCGCCGAAATCGCCGTGATCACCCTCGCCCCCGAGCCCCACAACCTGGTGCGCGCGGTGCCGGTATGGGACGACCCGCTGGATTTCGTGGTTGCCCCCGAGCACCCGCTGGCCTGCAAGGGCGCGGTGGGCCTGGCGGACATTGCCCACCACCCGGCCGTGTTCCCCGGCGGCAACACTTTCACACACCATATTGTGCAGCGTCTGTTCGAGGCCCAGGGCCTGGTCCCCAACATCGCCATGAGCACCAACTACCTGGAAACCATCAAGATGATGGTGTCGATCGGGCTGGCCTGGAGTGTGCTGCCGCGCACAATGCTCGATGAGCAGGTTGCATCCATCGACTTGCCGGGCATACAGCTGTCGCGCCAGCTAGGCTACATTCTGCACACGGAACGAACGTTATCGAATGCGGCCAGAGCCTTCATGGCCCTGCTCGACAGTCACGCAAGCCCGGCGTAGCCCGCCCCTGCCCCGGGCGGCCCGCCACCAAGGACGTATCACCCGCCAAAGGTCTGGTACCGATGCCCAAGTCAGCCAATCGTTTTGCGCGCCTTCCCCGTATCCACGCAGCAGACCCCCAGGAGCTGGAACAGGCCTGGGAGAGTGCGCCGCAGTTGCTCGCGGCGCTCAATGGTGCGCACCTTGGCGCCTGGGTGTGGGATGTGGGCAGCGGGCGCATCAACTGGTCACGAGGCACCCAGGCACTGTTTGGCTTCGATCCGCATCAACCGCTGACCCACGACATCGACTACCTCGATCTGCTGCCGGAAGAGGACCGCGCGCGCATGCGCCAGGCCTTTCATGCAGTGCTCAACGGCGAGCCGGTGGACCAGGCCCTGCGCCATCGCATCCGCTGGCCGGACGGCAGCCTGCACTGGCTGGAAGTGAACGGCAGCCTGGCCACCAACCGCGACGGGCGCCTGCAGATGATCGGGGTGGTGCGCGAGATCACCCGCCAGCGCGAACGCGAAACCGCACTGATCAACTCCGAAAAGCGCTTTGCCACGCTTTTTCACCTGAGCCCGAACGTGGTGCTGCTGACCCGGCGCGCCGACGGGCTGATCCATGAGGTCAACCAGCACTTCGAGAACATTCTTGGCTGGCCCGGCGCCCAGGTGATCGGGCGTACCACGCTGGAACTGGGCCTGTGGGCCAACCCCAGGCAGCGTGACCAGGTGCTGGAGGCCACCAGCGGCAACAACGGCCCGGTGACCCTGGAAGTGCAGTTTCGCGCCAGCAGCGGGCAGGTCCACGATGGCATCCTCAGCACCCAGGCCATCGAACTCGAAGGTGTCACCTACCTGCTCAGCACCTTCGTAGACACCAGCGAGCGCAAGCGTGCCGAACAAGCCCTCAAGGACAGCCAGGAGCGCCTGGACCTGGCACTGGACTCTGCCCAGCTGGGTACCTGGGACTGGCACATCCCCAGCGGCATGCTGTACGGCTCGGCCCGCGCGGCACAACTGCACGGCCTGGCGCCGGTGCCGTTCCACGAGTCGTTCGAGGCGTTTTTCGAAGGCGTGCCCGAGCTTGAGCGCAGCGGCATGCGCCAGGCCTATCGCAGCCTGCGCGAAGGCCCGGCGGGCAACTACCAGATCACCTACCGCATCCAGCTGGAAAACGGCGCCTCACGTTACCTGGAGAGCCGTGCACGGCTGTACCGTGACGACCAGGGCAACCCGCTGCGCATGGCCGGCNNCCCTGCTGGACATCACCGAACAGGTTGAACGCGAACAGCGCCTGACCAGCTCGGAGGAAAAGTTCGCCAGCCTGTTCCAGGTCAGCCCCGACCCCATCTGCGTCACCCGCCAGGACACCGGCCAGTTCATCGAGATCAACCAGGCGTTCACCCAGACCTTCGGCTGGTGCGCCGACCAGGTACTGGGTCGTACCGCCGAACAACTGGGGCTGTGGGCCGAATCGGCCGCCCGCGCACGACGTATCGAGCAGGTGATTCGCGACCAGGCGTTGAACAATGTCGCGGTGGTGGTCAATCACAAGGATGGCCAGCCCCTGACCTGTGTGATTTCCAGCCGCCTGATCAAGGTCGACAACCAGCCCTGCAGCGTCACCACCCTGCGCGACATCACCCAGCAGCAACGCGGCGAAGCCGCACTCAAGGCCAGTGAGGAGAAGTTCGCCAAGGCCTTCCACTCCAGCCCCGACGCCATCACCATCACCGAGCGCGACAGTGGCTGCTACCTGGAGGTGAACGACGGCTTCTGCCGGCTCACCGGCTACAGCGCCGACGAGGTGATCGGCCAGAGCATGACTCAGATCGGGTTGTGGGCCGACGACAAGCAGCAGACCCTGCTGTTCGGTGAAATGCGTGAGCGCGGGCGGGTGCACCACCGCGAAATGCTGGGGCGCAACAAACGCGGCGAAATCCTCACCGTGGAGGTGTCGATGGAGCCGATCACCCTCAACGAGACAGACTGCCTGCTACTGACTGCCCGCGACGTCAGCCAGCTCAAGAATGCCCAGGCGCAGATCCGTCACCTGGCCTACCACGACCCGCTGACCAACCTGCCCAACCGCNNTCGACCACTTCAAGCACATCAACGACTCGCTGGGCCACCCGGTGGGCGATACGGTGCTCAAGATCATCACAGCCCGGCTTGAAGCCAGCGTGCGCCTGGAGGACACCGTGGCGCGCCTGGGGGGTGACGAGTTCGTGGTGCTGCTGAGCGGCCTGGAAGGCAGCCGCGAAGAGGTCACCGACAAGGTTCGCCAACTGGCCGACACCCTGCGTGAACTGCTGGCCGAGCCGATGTCGCTGGACGGCCAGCGCCTGCAGGTAACCCCCAGCATCGGCGTGGCGCTGATCCCCGACCACGGCACCACGCCGGCCGACCTGCTCAAGCGCGCCGACATTGCGCTGTACCGCGCCAAGGATTCGGGTCGCAACACCACGCAACTGTTCCACACCACCATGCAGAAGGCCGCCAGTGAACGCCTGCGCATGGAGAGCGACCTGCGCATGGCCCTGGCCAGGGGCGAACTGGCGCTGCACTTCCAGCCCCAGGTGGATGCCCGTGACAACCGCATCGTCGGGGCCGAGGTGCTGCTGCGCTGGCATCATCCGCTGTTGGGCCAGCAGCCGCCCAGCCAGTTCATCCAGGTGCTGGAGGAAAGCGGGCTGATCCTGGAGGTGGGCAGTTGGATACTCGACGAAGCCTGTGACGCCTGCTCGCGCATGCTGCAGGACGGGCTGATCGATCCGATGGATTTCAGCCTGTGCGTGAACATCAGCCCGCGCCAGTTCCGCCAGAACGATTTCGTCGAGCGGGTGCGGCGCAGCCTGGACGACTACCGCCTGCCCTACCAGATGCTCAAGCTGGAGATCACCGAGGGCATCGTGATCCAGAACCTGGAGGACACCATCAGCAAGATGCGCGAGCTGAAGGCGTTCGGGGTGAGCTTTGCGATGGATGACTTCGGCACCGGCTACTCGTCGCTCACCTACCTCAAGCGCTTGCCGGTGGATGCGCTGAAGATCGATCAATCGTTCGTGCGCGATGCACCGCTGGACCCCAATGATGCAGAGATCGTCAAGGCCATCGTGGCCATGGCCAGAAGCCTGGACCTCGCAGTGATTGCCGAAGGGGTGGAGCTGTCGGAGCAACTGGAGTTTCTGGAGCGGCTGGGGNNGCCATCTGTACCAGGGGTACCTGCACAGCCGGCCATTGCCGCTGAACGAGTTCAGGGCGATGCTGCTGCAGGCACCGGCGGACTACTGACACACAGCAGCACGGCAGTTGCCAGCAAGGCTGGCCCCTGCAGTGAAGAGCCGCGCGAACCGGGCACAAAAAAGGGCACCCGAAGGTGCCCTCTTTCACTCAGCCCACACTCAGTTCAGCGCAGGTTTCTCGCCGTTGATCGGGATGCGCTTGGCCTTGGCTTCTTCAGGCACAACACGCAGCAGATCGACACTGAGCAGACCGTTGGCCAGGCCCGCCGACTTCACTTCGATGTGGTCAGCCAGGCGGAAGGACAACTTGAAGGCCCGCTGGGCGATGCCCTGGTGCAGGTAGGTGACGCTTTCACCACTGCTGTCACGCTTGCCGCCACTGACGGTCAGAACGCCTTTTTCCACTTGCAGGTCGAGGTCCTCTTCCTGGAAGCCAGCTGCAGCAACGACGATTCGGTAGTGGTCTTCGCCATGTTTTTCAACATTGTAGGGTGGGTAGGTGCTACCCGACTCGCTACGTGCCGCGGATTCGAACAGGTCGTTGAAACGGTCGAAGCCAACGGATTGACGGAACAGTGGAGCCAGAGAAAATGCGGTAGTCATGGTACATCTCCTGAAATATCAGCGAGTTGGTGATTGCGCGACCCGACTTCGGCATCGCGTACTCCCTAGATAAGGACCCGCCCTAACATTTCAAGCATCGACCACAAAAATTTTTTCAGGCCGCCTCGCTGACCGGAATACCCAGCAGCCGCGCCACGCGATCACAGTCGGTCTCGCGGCGCAGTTCGGTAAACAGTGCCGTGGCTTCGGGGTAGGTACGGGTCAGCATCGCCACCCATTGCTTCAGTCGCCCCGGTGCCTGACGCTCGGTCATCTGTTCCCGGGCCTGCACCCAGAAGTCCTGCAGCAGCGGTTGCAGTGCCTGCCAGTCCAGCGGCACGAACTCGATGCCCTGGCGCTCGGCGGCAATCTGCCGGGCCAGGTCCGGGCGCGACACCAGGCCGCGACCGAGCATGATGTCCTCCACGCCGCTGACCTCGCGGCAGCGGCGCCAGTCTTCCAGCGTCCACACCTCGCCGTTGGCGAACACCGGCACCTTCACCACCTCCTGCACCCGCGCCACGTACTCCCAGTGCGCCGGCGGCTTGTAGCCGTCGACCTTGGTGCGTGCGTGCACCACCAACTGGTCGGCACCGCCTTCGGCCAGGGCACGGGCGCAGTCCAGCGCACCGTCCGGGCTGTCGAAGCCCAGGCGCATCTTGGCGGTGACCGGGATATGCGCAGGCACAGCCCGGCGCACTTCGCGCAGGATGGCATGCAGCAGCTCGGGCTCCTTGAGCAGCACCGCGCCGCCGCGGGACTTGTTCACGGTCTTGGCCGGGCAACCGAAATTGAGGTCGATGACGGGGGCCCCCAGCTCGCAGGCCAGCACCGCGTTATCGGCCAGGCATGCCGGGTCGGAGCCCAGCAACTGCACACGCAAAGGCACGCCGGCGGCGGTTTGCGCACCGCGGCCAAGCTCCGGGGCCAGCTTCTCGTACACATGCGCCGGCAGCAACCGGTCGCACACGCGAATGAACTCGGTGACACACCAGTCGATGCCGCCCACCTGGGTCAGTACGTCGCGAAGGATGTTGTCGACCAGCCCCTCCATGGGGGCCAGGGCAATTTGCATGGCGTGGGTCTCGCGCGAAAAAGGCCGGCAGTCTAGCAAAAACCGTGGCTTATCGGGCTCCGGCCATCGCGGCGCCGTAGCCCTCGATGAATTCTGCCGGCATGCGCCTGGGCTTGCCGGTGGACAGCTCGATGCACACGAAGGTGGTCTGCGCCCGCAGCAAGGTGGTGCCATCGCTTGGTCGCACCAGCTGGAAGTGACGGGTCATCTTCAGGCGCTGGTCCCAGTCGACGATCCAGGTGGCCAACTGCAGGATGTCGTCCTCATAGGCGCTGGCCAGATAGTCGATCTCGTGACGCACCACGGCCATGGCGCGGTCCAGGCGCCGGTACTCGGCCAGGTCCAACCCCAGGCGCTGGGAATGACGCCAGGCGCAGCGCTCGAGCCAGGTGACGTACACCGCGTTGTTGGCGTGCCCCAGGCCGTCGATATCCTCGGCACCGACCTGCAGGTCGATGGTAAATGGCGTTGCCCGATCCCAGCTCATGCCCGCTCCCGATCTGTAGTGAACGGGCAGAGTGTAACGGATGCTCAGGCTGATTGGCGCACTGGCCGGGCACTGCGTTGCAGCAGCGCAAGTACGCCGTCGACCAGTTGCGGGTCGGACAGCACACGCATATGCCCGCCCTGGGGCAACAGCAGCAGCTGGCTGTCGAACCACGCCTGATGAATCAGCCGCGCCTCGCTGACGGCGACCAGTGGGTCGTCCTCGGCATGCACGATGAAACCGGGCAGTTCCAGCTGGTAGACGGCCACGTCCAGGCGCGAGATCGGCACCCCGACCTCTCGCTCCACCTGGCGAATGAAGGCTGCCCGCGCCCGCGCCGGCAACCCCAGGTGCCGCGCCATGCCGCGCAGCACCTCGAGCAGGCGCGCCGGCGCGGCGATGCTCACCGCCACCTCGGTACGCAGCCCCCACTGCAGGGCCAGCAGCGTACTGGCACCGCCCATGGAATGGCCGATCACCCCGTGCAATGGGCCCAGCTCGCCGGCCGCCTCGAGCAAGGCGTGGGCGAACGACACCACGTTGGCCTTGTTTCCACGCGAGCGGCCGTGGGCCGGCCCTTCGAGCGCCACCGCACAATAGCCGGCGGCCACCAGGGCCTCGATCAGATGGGCGAACTGGGTGGGGCGCCCCTCCCAGCCGTGCATCAGCAGCACCGTTGGGCCTTGCCCCCAGCGCAGCGCACTCAGGCCAAAGCGCAGGGTAATGCGCTCGGCACGCGCCAGCAGCGGCAGTTCCCAGTCGCGTGGCGGCAAGGTGCGCGGGCTCATGAAGGCCTGGCGCATCTGCCCGGCCACCCGATTGGGTGCCAGGCGTCCAACAGTGGCGTTGATACCACGAATCCAGCTCAGGCTGTTCATCACGTCGCTCCAGATCAGATCACCGCGGACTTGGCGGCACGCAACACACGGTCGGACAATTCGCTGGTACCCAGCGCTCGCGCCAGGGCCAGGCCGCCGACCATCAGGGCCAGGTCGGCCAGCACTTTGTCGGCGTCTTCGGGGGTGTCGGCCAGGTTGGCCATCATCAACTCGATATGCTCGGTCAGCACCGCGCGAAAGGTCGCCGGCAACTGATTGATCTCGCCCAGAGAGCTGGGCAGCGGGCAGCCGCTGTCGACGGCATCGCGGTGTTTGCGCGACAGGTAGAAGGCCGCCACCAGGGCACGACGCGCCTCCCCGTCCAGCGACGCGTCGACCTGTGCCAGCAAGGCCCGGCGCTCGCCAAGCAACTGGCAAAAGGCTTCGAGCATCAGCGCATCCTTGTTCTCGAAATGCGCATAGAACCCACCCACGGTGAGCCCCGCAGCGCCCATCACCTGCTGCACACTGGGGTCGGCCGGGCCGTTAAGGATCAGCGCACTGCGCGCCGCATCCAAAATGCGCTGGCGGGTCTGGGCTTTTTTGTCGTGCATGGCAGGCCTCCAAATATTATGGAAGCAATATTATGCTCATAATATTTATTGGCAAGCACTTTCTCCTGCGGCCCAAGGGCGCAAGAGATTTTTTCGAGGGAAAAAACAAAAGGCTCATTCAATAATCGAATGAGCCTTGAAATCCCGCAGAGCGGGTAAAATGGCGTCCCCTAGGGGACT
>NZ_DLNW01000050.1:8964-159835 GCF_002478435.1 Pseudomonas sp. UBA7500
TCCCAGCTGAGCTATAGCCCCACAATGTCGCTTTGAACTGAATCGCTTGGCTGGGTGCTTCGCGCTTCGTTTCGTTCATCGCTGTGGACGGGGCGCATATTAAGATCGGATTGAAGACCTGTCAAATAAATTTTCAACAAAATCCAAAAGAAATTTCCGAGATAACAAACACTTACCGGCCTGGGTCAGGAGAGCCCCCGCAAACTCGGGGGTCTCGCCCTTGCAGGAGCCGGCCTTGCCGGCGAAACAGGCGCTGCGCAATACCGGGTACCGCAGCGCTTTGTTCGCCGGCAAGGCCGGCTCCTACGGGAAAAATGCTCAGGCAATGGTGCCCAACAGCTTTTCCCATTCCTTGTTTTCTTTCTTCGACACACCACCCAGCAGGTCCAGCGCCTGGCGCAGGCGGTAGCGGGTCAGGTCCGGCCCGAGGATCTCCATGGCATCGAGCACCGACACCGAGCTGGCCTGGCCGGAAATCGCGGCGAACATCAGCGGCATCGCGTCACGCAGCTTGAGCTCCAGCGCCTCGACCACCGCCTGGATGCAGCCGGTGATGCGATCCTTCTCCCACTGGCGCAGCCCCTCGAGCTTCCACAGGATCAGCTGGATCACCTGGCGTACCTGGTCGGCCGACAGTTTCTTGTGCTCGAACAGCTTGGCGTCGAGCTTGAGCGCACCTTCGAAGAAGAACCCACCCAGCGGCGCAATCTGGCTGAAGGTCTCTACCCTGCCCTGCACGTGCGGCGCGATCTTCATCATGTAGTCGCTGTTGAACGCCCATTTCTGCACGCGCGCGGCAAACTCTGCGACAGGCAGCTCACGCAGCCACTGGCCGTTGAGCCACGACAGCTTCTCGATGTCGAAGATCGGGCCGCCCAGCGACACACGCGACAGGTCGAAGTGCTCGACCATTTCGGCCAGCGAGAACTTCTCGCGCTCGTCCGGCATCGACCAACCCATGCGGCCCAGGTAGTTGAGCATGGCTTCGGGCATGAAGCCCATGCGCTCGTAGAAGGTCACCGAGGTCGGGTTCTTGCGCTTGGACAGCTTGCTCTTGTCGGGGTTGCGCAGCAGCGGCATGTAGCACAGGGTTGGCTGCTCCCAGCCGAAGTACTCGTACAGTTTGATCAGCTTGGGCGCCGAAGGCAGCCACTCTTCGCCACGCAATACGTGGGTGATGCCCATCAGGTGGTCATCGACCACGTTGGCCAGGAAGTAGGTCGGCAGGCCATCGGTCTTCATCAGTACCTGCATGTCCATGCGGTCCCACGGAATCTCGACGTCGCCGCGCAGCATGTCCGGTACCACGCACACGCCTTCGGTCGGCACTTTCATGCGGATCACATGGGGCTCGCCGGCGGCCAGGCGACGCTGCACTTCTTCAGGCGAGAGCAGCAAGGCGCGCCCGTCATAGCGCGGGGTTTCGCCGCGGGCCATCTGCTCGGCACGCATCTGGTCCAGTTCTTCGGCAGTGCAGAAGCAAGGGAAGGCATGGCCCAGATCGACCAGTTGCTGGGCGTACTGCTTGTAGATCTCGCCGCGTTCGCTCTGGCGGTACGGGCCGTGCGGGCCGCCGACATCCGGGCCTTCGCTCCATTCGATACCCAGCCAGCGGAGGGCATCGAAGATCTGCTGCTCGGACTCGCGGGTGGAGCGCAGCTGATCGGTATCTTCGATACGCAGGATGAATTCGCCACCGTGCTGCTTGGCGAAGCAGTAGTTGAACAGGGCGATGTAGGCGGTGCCGACATGGGGATCGCCAGTCGGCGAAGGCGCGATACGCGTGCGAACGGTGGTCATGAGAGTCTCGAACAAGAGGTGAAACAAAGGCTGGATGTTAACAGCACGGGGCCACCCGGCTCCAGCAATGGGCACGATCGGCGCTTGTGTTTGCCAAGGCAAACCTTGTTAAATTTGCTTACATTTTTGGAACGATCGTACCCATGCCTGCCCAACTCAAGCGTCGCCTGCTGATTTTCCTGACCCTGGTTCTGCTCATCGTCCTGGGCTTTCTGGCCCACTGGTACTTCAAGGGGCGCTTCTACGAGAGCACCGACAACGCCTACGTGCAGGGCGAGATCACCCGGGTTTCCAGCCAGTTGGGCGCGCGCATCGAGCAGGTGCTGGTCGAGGACAACCAGCATGTGGCCAAGGGCGACCTGCTGGTGCGCCTGGAAGGCAACGACTTCCAGTTTGCCGTGGAGCGCGCCCGCGCCACCCTGGCCACCCGCGAGGCCGAGCGCCTGCAAGCCGACAGCCGCCTGACGCAGCAGGCGAGCCTGATCGCCGCCGGCCAGGCACAGGTGTCGGCCAACCAGGCCACGCTTGGGCGTACCCAGCTGGACCTCAACCGTGCACAGGCGCTGCGCAAGCCAGGCTTTGTCTCGGAAGAACGGGTGACCACCCTGTCGGCCGAAAGCAACGTGGCACGCTCCCAGGTGAGCAAGGCCCAGGCCGACCTGCAGGGTCAACGCCAGCAGGTCAACGCACTGGCTGCCGAACTCAAGCGCCTGGACGCCCAGATCGCCACCGCCCGCACCGACCTGGCCCAGGCCGAGCTGAACCTGAGCCGCAGTGAAATTCGCGCGCCGATCAGCGGCATGATCGGCCAGCGCGCGGCACGCAACGGCCAGTACGTGCAGGCCGGCGCCTACCTGCTGTCGATCGTGCCCGATCAGGACATCTGGGTGCAGGCCAACTTCAAGGAAACCCAGATCGGCAAGATGCAGCCCGGCCAGCGTGCCGAGCTGGTGTTCGACAGCTACCCCGACACGCCGATCGAAGGCCGCGTCGACAGCCTGTTCGCCGCTTCCGGCGCGCAGTTCAGCCTGCTGCCACCCGACAACGCCACCGGCAACTTCACCAAGGTCGTGCAGCGTATCCCGGTCAAGCTGACCTTCGCCGCCGACAACCCGCTGCACGGCAAGATCCGCCCGGGCATGTCGGTGACCGCCACCGTCGATATCCGTACCGATGGCCGGTGATCAACTGATCCGTCCCGTCGGCGAACCCAGCCGGCGCGACTGGATCGCAGTGATGAGCGTGATGCTCGGCGCGTTCATGGCAGTGCTCGACATCCAGATCACCAACTCGTCGCTCAAGGACATCCAGGGCGCCCTGTCGGCGACCCTGGAAGAAGGCTCGTGGATCTCCACCTCCTACCTGGTGGCCGAGATCATCATGATCCCGCTGACCGCCTGGCTGGTGCAGCTGCTGTCGGCGCGGCGCCTGGCAGTGTGGGTGTCGGCGGGTTTTCTGGTGTCGTCGCTGCTGTGCTCGATGGCCTGGAACCTGGAAAGCATGATCGTGTTCCGCGCCCTGCAGGGTTTTACCGGCGGCGCCCTGATCCCGCTGGCCTTCACCCTGACCCTGATCAAGCTGCCCGAGCATCACCGCGCCAAGGGCATGGCGATGTTCGCCATGACCGCCACCTTCGCCCCGTCCATCGGCCCTACTCTGGGCGGCTGGCTGACCGAGAACTGGGGCTGGGAATACATCTTCTACATCAACATCCCGCCCGGCCTGATCATGATCGGCGGCTTGCTGTACGGCCTGGAGAAGAAGGAAGCGCACTGGGAGCTGCTCAAAAGCACCGATTACACCGGCATCCTGACGCTGGGCGTCGGGCTTGGCTGCCTGCAGGTGTTTCTTGAGGAGGGGCATCGCAAGGACTGGCTCGAGTCGGGGCTGATCGTCACCCTGGGCAGCATTGCCCTGGTCAGCCTCATTACCTTCGTGATCGTGCAGTTCTCGAAACCCAACCCGCTGATCAACCTGCGCATCCTGCAGAACCGCAATTTCGGGTTGTCGAGCATTGCCAGCCTGGGCATGGGCGTGGGGTTGTACGGTTCGATCTACCTGCTGCCGCTGTACCTGGCGCAGATCCAGAACTACAACGCCCTGCAGATCGGCGAAGTGATCATGTGGATGGGGGTGCCGCAGCTGTTCCTGATCCCGCTGGTCCCGCAACTGATGAAGGTGATTTCGCCGAAGATCCTCTGCACCATCGGCTTCGGGCTGTTCGGGCTGGCGAGTTTCAGCTCGGGGGTATTGAACCCGGACTTTGCCGGCACCCAGTTCAACCATATCCAGATCATCCGTGCGCTGGGGCAGCCGATGATCATGGTGACCATCTCGCTGATTGCCACGGCCTATATCCAGCCGCAGGACGCAGGCTCGGCGTCGAGCCTGTTCAACATCCTGCGCAACCTGGGCGGGGCCATCGGCATTGCGCTGCTGGCCACGCTGCTGGATGCGCGCACCAAGGTGTATTTCGACTACCTGCGCGAGGCGGTGGTACCGACCAATGCCGCAGTGGCCGAGCGGCTGACCTTGCTGACCGAGAAGCTGGGCAGCGAAGGGGCAGCACTGGCCAGGCTGAGCGAGATCACCCATCAGCAGGCGATGATCATGGCGTACAACGACGCCTTCCATTTTGTCGGCATCGGGCTGGCAATCAGCATGGTGGCGGTGCTGTTGACGAAGAAGCTGCCGCAGGGGTTGAAGGCGGGTGAGGCGCACTAGACCGCGTTGAAGTCTTCGCTGGCAAGCCCGCTCCCGCAGGTACTCCATTGCCCTTGGCGTCAATGTGATCCTGTGGGAGCGGGCTTGACCCGCGAAAGGCCCGTCAGACCGTGAGCAATCGCTCACGCAACTGCGCGATCTCGTCGCGCATCTGCGCTGCAGCCTCGAACTCCAGGTCCCGCGCCAGCTGGTACATCTTCTCTTCCAGCGCCTTGATGCGCTTGGCGATCTCGCCAGGCGAACGCAACTCGGCCTCGTAACGCTCGCGCTCCTCGGCGGCCTTGGCCATGCCCTTGCGCTTCTTGCTGCGCGAGCCGGGCACGTTGGCGCCTTCCATGATGTCGGTGATGTCCTTGACCACGCCCTTGGGCACGATGCCGTTGGCCTCGTTGAAGGCCATCTGCTTGTCGCGGCGGCGCTCGGTTTCGCCGATCGCCCGCTCCATCGAGCCAGTCATGTTGTCGGCGTACAGGATCGCGCGGCCGTTGAGGTTGCGCGCCGCGCGCCCGATGGTCTGGATCAGCGAGCGCTCCGAACGCAGGAAGCCCTCCTTGTCCGCATCCAGAATCGCCACCAGCGAGACCTCGGGCATGTCCAGGCCCTCACGCAGCAGGTTGATACCCACCAGCACATCGAAGGTGCCCAGGCGCAGGTCGCGGATGATCTCGACTCGCTCAACGGTATCGATGTCCGAGTGCAGGTAGCGCACCCGCACATCGTGATCGGCCAGGTAATCGCTGAGGTCTTCGGCCATGCGCTTGGTCAGGGTAGTGACCAGCACCCGCTCCTCCACCGCCACACGCTTGCGAATCTCCGACAGCAGGTCATCCACCTGGGTCGTGGCCGGACGCACCTCCACCTGGGGGTCGACCAGGCCGGTCGGGCGCACCACCTGCTCCACCACACGGCCGGCATGCTCGGCCTCGTAGTTGCCCGGCGTGGCCGAGACGAAGATGGTCTGCGGGCTGACCGACTCCCATTCGTCAAAGCGCATGGGCCGGTTGTCCAACGCCGAAGGCAGGCGAAAGCCGTACTCCACCAGGGTTTCCTTGCGCGAGCGGTCCCCCTTGTACATGGCCCCCACCTGCGGAACGCTGACGTGGGATTCGTCGATCACCAGCAACGCATCCGGCGGCAGGTAGTCGTACAGGGTCGGCGGCGGCGCGCCGGCCGGACGCCCGGACAGGTAGCGCGAGTAGTTTTCGATGCCGTTGCAGTAGCCCAGCTCCAGGATCATCTCCAGGTCGAACCGGGTGCGCTGCTCCAGGCGCTGGGCCTCGACCAGCTTGTTGTGCTTGTGCAGGTACTCCAGGCGTTCCTTGAGCTCCGCCTTGATCCCGTCCATGGCCTCCAGCAGGGTTTCGCGCGGGGTCACGTAGTGGCTCTTGGGGTAGAAGGTGAAGCGCGGCAGCTTGCGGATCACCTCGCCGGTCAGCGGGTCGAAGGCCGCGATGTGCTCCACCTCGTCATCGAACAGCTCGATGCGGATGGCCTCCAGGTCCGATTCGGCCGGGAAGATGTCGATCACGTCGCCGCGCACACGGAAGGTGGCGCGGGCAAAGTCCATGTCGTTGCGGGTGTACTGCAGGTCGGCCAGACGGCGCAGCAAGGCCCGCTGGTCGAGCTTGTCGCCACGGTCCACGTGCAGCACCATCTTCAAATAGGTTTCCGGGCTGCCCAGACCATAGATGCACGACACCGTGGTGACGATGATCGCGTCACGCCGCTCCAGCAGCGCCTTGGTCGCCGACAGGCGCATCTGCTCGATATGGTCGTTGATCGAGGCGTCCTTCTCGATGAAGGTGTCGGAGGACGGCACGTAGGCTTCGGGCTGGTAGTAGTCGTAGTAGGAAACGAAATACTCCACCGCGTTGTTCGGGAAGAATGACTTGAACTCGCCATACAACTGGGCGGCCAGGGTCTTGTTCGGCGCCAGTACCAGAGTCGGGCGCTGCACCTGGGCAATCACGTTGGCGATGCTGAAGGTCTTGCCCGAACCCGTCACCCCGAGCAGGGTCTGGTGCGCCAGCCCGGCCTCGATCCCCTCGACCATCAGGCGAATGGCTTCGGGCTGATCACCCGCCGGCTGGAAACGGGTGACGAGTTGAAACTCGGACATGGTGAACCCCTGGAAATGAACGGATACAGGCAACTGTATTTATAGACAGTACTTATACCCAATTGGTGGTGCCCGGCGCCAGTTTCAAGGCAAACCACGGCCTGTTTCACAGTATTGACCGGCGCAAGCGACTGACGGTCGAAAAATATTCGCGAAAACAGCAGTAAAAGCTGCGACAGACTGTCGCCGTGACCGATGGGTATCACTATACTGACTCCCCGTTTGTGCACCGCTTCAGTGCATTCGGCTGGAGCGTGCGACCTCTATCACTCTCCATTCAGAGCCAAGGTAAAAATGAGCCTGTTTTCCGCTGTCGAGCTGGCACCCCGCGACCCTATCCTGGGCCTCAACGAAGCGTTCAATGCCGATACCCGCACCCACAAGGTGAACCTGGGCGTTGGTGTTTACTGCAACGAAGAAGGGCGTATCCCACTGCTGCGTGCAGTCATCGAAGCCGAAACCCAACGCGCCGCCCAGCACGCCTCCCGCGGCTACCTGCCGATCGACGGCATCGTGGCCTACGACCAGGCCGTGCAGAAGCTGCTGTTCGGTGCCGATTCGCCCCTGCTGGCCGCCGGCCGTGTGGTCACCACCCAGTCCGTCGGTGGTACCGGCGCCTTGAAGATCGGCGCTGACTTCCTCAAGCAGCTGTCGCCCAATGCCACTGTCGCAATCAGCGACCCGAGCTGGGAAAACCACCGCGCCCTGTTCGAAACCGCCGGTTTCCCGGTCAAGAACTACCGCTACTACGACGCCGCCACCCATGACGTCAACCGTGCCGGCATGCTCGAGGACCTCAACGCGCTGCCGGCCGGCTCGATCGTGGTACTGCACGCCTGCTGCCACAACCCGACCGGCGTCGACCTGACCCCGGCCGACTGGAACAACGTGCTCGAGGTGGTCAAGGCCAAGGGTCACATCCCGTTCCTGGACATGGCCTACCAGGGCTTTGGCCAGGGCATCGCCGAAGACGCCGCTGCCGTGCGCCTGTTCGCCGAATCGGGCCTGGACTTCTTCGTCTCCAGCTCGTTCTCCAAGTCGTTTTCGCTGTACGGCGAGCGCGTCGGCGCCCTGTCGATCGTCACCGAGTCCAAGGAAGAGGCCACTCGCGTGCTGTCGCAGGTCAAGCGCGTGATCCGCACCAACTACTCCAACCCGCCGACCCACGGCGCGACCATTGTCGCCACCGTGCTCAACAGCCCCGAGCTGCGCGCAATGTGGGAAGCGGAACTGGCCGAGATGCGCCAGCGTATCCACGGCATGCGCAAGCAGATGGTCGAGCTGCTGGCCCAGTACGGCGCACAGCAGGACTTCAGCTTCGTCGGGCGTCAGTGCGGCATGTTCTCCTACTCGGGCCTGACCGTCGAGCAGGTGGCACGCCTGAAGGACGAGCATGCGATCTATGCTCTGGATACCGGTCGTATCTGCGTCGCCTCGTTGAACCAGAACAACATTCACGTGGTGACCAAGGCGATCGTCGAGGTCCTGTAACACCTGATTGCTCAGGGGGAGCTTGACTTCCCCTTAGCAATCAGTAAGATACGCCCCAGATTCCGCGATAGCTCAGTCGGTAGAGCAAATGACTGTTAATCATTGGGTCCCAGGTTCGAGTCCTGGTCGCGGAGCCAAACATCGTTTCAGAGCGTGCTTACACAGCTTCTGAAATACTCGAAAAACCCGCCTTTTGGCGGGTTTTTTCGTTTTGGTCTTCAGCCCGGACCAGGGCTGCCTGGCGATAAAGGCTGCGACAGGCTATTGCTGCCCGATCGGAAAGAACTGCCCCGCACTCCATACGCCCAGCCATGGCTGCCCATCGATGTCACGCGTTACAGCCAGCTCTACCAGCTGGTAAAACACGCTGCGATGGATCAGCGCCTCGAGGTTGTTGCGCATATGCACGTAAGGCGAAGGTTCCTGTGTCAGCGGGTCGATCACGAAGCGCAGTGGGTGCTCGGGCCCGGCCTCGACCACATCCTCCACATTGCTGGTGAAGCGCAGCACCTGCTGCTCACCACTGCCCTGCACGTCCATGAGCACCGCCACGAACGGCGCATCATCGACCTGGATTCCGACCTTTTCCACAGGCGTGACCAGAAAGTAGTCATCCCCGTCGCGACGGATGATGGTGGAGAACAGACGCACCATCGGCTTGCGACCAATCGGGGTGCCCAGGTAGTACCAGGTACCGTCGCGGGCGATTCGCATGTCGATGTCGCCGCAGAAGTCCGGATTCCACAGGTGGACCGGCGCCGGGCCTTTGCCGACCTTAGGGAGTTGCGCCAACAGGTCATTGGCCTTGCCGGTATCCACCATCATCTGCTCCTCAGCGGCTCATGCCCAACAAACTGCGAGCGTAATCCTCAAGCGGTGCCGCAATCAAATCCTGCGGCTGATTGTCGTGGAACGTCAGCAAACCGCCACGGCTGCGGATGCTCACGGTATCGATCAGATAGCGGGTACTGGTTTCGATCAGCATCAGCTGAATTCTTCCGGTGTCGACACCCAGGCGGTCCACCGCCTGCTCGTCGTACCACTCGTCACCATTGCCGATACGGTTGTCGGCCTTGGCAAAACGCGCATACAGCAGGTAATGCGCGCCCACGTCGCGCGCCTGGGACAAGGCATCCTCCAGCCCCAGCGGACCCTCGGCACGTCGCACCAGCGGGAAGTACTCGACAAAGGCCTTGAAGGCTTCCTCGGCCACCACGTTGGGCCGCGGATAGGCATTGCCCGGCGGCACGAACACGCCCTGACCGATGAAGACGAACGAGTCGGGCTGCAGGCGCACCGACAACGAACGGCGGGTTTCGCTATGGTCGAGCAGGCCGGCGTCGCTCATGTGGTAGCGCACACCTTCGCCCATATCGCTCACATTCATGCAGCCACCCAGCGCCATCAGCGCCAGCAGCAGAACCAGGCTACGCATCTTTCCTCCAGAAGCCGGTGACGGAAAACCGGCGAACAGCCGCCAGATGCAGGTTTTGCGCCAGCTGGAGGGTATGGCTCAACCGCCGATGATCTTCATCACCGTGGCACCGCCTGAAAAAGCCACGGCCTGCTTGTCGCCCAGGGCCTTCATCAACATGCCCTGCAAGGCCGGCAACGCCTGGTGGCGCGGCTTGTCGAGCAGGTCACCGATGAAATGCCGGTTGCTCGACGACAGACAGCCATGCAGCCACCCGGTAGAAGACAGACGCAGGCGCGAGCAGGTTCGGCAGAACGGCACGCTTTCGTTGGCGATCACGCCGAAGTGGCCTTGCCCCGGCACCCGGTAGCGCAATGCAGTGGCGTCCACTGGCGCATCGGCCTGGGCGTACTCGTGATGCTCGCCGATCAGTTGCAACAACTGCTCCAGGCTCACGAACTGCTGCAGGAAAGCGTTGTGGTCGCTGGCCAGGTGCCCCATGCGCATCAGTTCGATAAAGCGCAGTTCATAGCCACGGGCCAGGCAGTAGTCGAGCAGCGGCAGCACCTGATCGAGGTTGCGCCCGCGCAGTGGCACCATGTTCACCTTGATCTTCATGCCGGCGTCGCTGGCCTTGTGCATGCCATCGAGCACGCTGGCCAGATCCCCGCCACGGGAGATCCCGCGGAAGGCATCGGCGTCGAGGGTATCAAGGGAGACGTTCAGGCGCCGGATGCCGGCATCCAGCAGCAATGGCAGCTTGCGCGCGAGCAACTGGCCATTGGTGGTCAGGGCGATGTCATCGAGGCCGAGCACCGACACGCCAGCCAGGAAGGCTTCGAGCTTGGGACTGACCAGGGGTTCGCCACCGGTGATACGCAGGCGCTCGATACCGGCAGCTTCGATCAGCCAGGCCACCCCACGCACCATGGCCTGGGCCGAGAGCTCATCCTGCGCTGCGACCAGACGCTTGCCGTCCGGCACGCAATAGGTGCAGGCATAGTTGCACGCCGCGGTGAGGCTGACGCGCAGGTTGCGAAAACGTCTGCCTTGACGGTCGACGATCATGGAGCACTCCGGCAAGTGTGAATCGGGCCTGCAAAACCTGACTCAGAAATCAGTTTTTTGCAAGCCTCTTACCTGAGTATATGCCTGCACGGCGCCAGCGAGCATTCAGCTGCCAGATGGCTCCGGGTCGCGCTTGCGCTTGTTGCCCATGCGCACGCCAATGTCCATGAGGAACTGGAAGAAGCCTTCCTGGTCCTCCAGCACATTGCTCCAGAACGGCGAGTGATACAGTGCCACCGCGCCATGCACCAGGGCCCAGGCTGCGCAGTAGTGGAAATACGGCGGCACGTCCTCGAGCTTGCCCTCGGTGATGCGACCCTTGATCAGCAGGGTCAGGCGCTCGAAGTTGGAGGCACGGATCTTGTGCAGCTCCTCGACCATTTCCGGCACCTGGTTGCCTTTGACCACCTTCTCTTCGAGGCGGTCGAACAGGCGGTAGCGCTGCGGGTCGCGCATGCGGAATTCGAAGTAGGCACGCGACAGGGCCTCCTTGTCGCGATCCACATCGGCAGAGTGCAGCAGTTCGTTCAAATCGCGCTCGTAGTCGAGCATCAGGCGCAGGTAGATCTCCGCCTTGGACTTGAAGTGCTTGTAGATCGTGCCTTTGCCGATACCCACGGCGTCAGCGATCATCTCGACGGTGACACTGTCTTCACCCTGTTCGAGAAACAGCTTGAGCGCGGTATCGAGAATCTCTTGCTCTCGGCGACGAAACTCACGGACCTTACGAGGTTCTTTCTGCATAAGAAGGACTGGATCAAAATCGAAGCCCGTTATTATGCCTAACTTGCGCAAAAATGCACGGATCATCCGCGCATGCCTATGTTTCTTGATGAGTTTGAACAGGCCGGCGACCCGGTTGCCCGAAGCGGACCTCCCCTTCCCCCTGCCCCAGACGTGCAATCCAGGCGGTCAGGCGCACGGCAGAGCAATGCGTGCTCAGCAGGGCCGCACGTATTCCAAATCTGTTTAAAAAACGATCAACCCTTGGTGGAATCGCGGCGAACCTGACCAATACTTGAGGTGTTGGCGCGACGCATCCCCCCAAGTGACGCGCCGATAAGGGTGAACACGGACCGCTCGCCTTTGTTTTACTCCTAATGGTCTTAACCCGGATTCCCCCCCAGAACCCGGGTTTTTTTTGCCCGCGCGACCGCCACGGCGACCGCGCAGCGGGGTCAGGCCACCCGCACCCGCGCCAGGGGGAACAGACGCCTGAAGTTCTCGGTGGTCTGTTGCGCCAGCTGCTCGTAACGCTCCCCCCGCACCAACGCGATGAACTCCGCCACGTCACGCACATACTCCGGCAAGTTCGGCTTGCCGCGGTGCGGAATCGGCGCCAGGTACGGTGAGTCGGTCTCTACCAGCAAACGATCTGCCGGCACCTGCCGCGCCACATCACGCAACGCGTCGGCATTGCGGAACGTGACAATCCCCGACAACGAAATGTAATACCCCAGGTCCAGCGCTGCCTTGGCCATCTCCCAGTCTTCGGTGAAGCAGTGCAGCACGCCCGCCTGCGGCAATGCCGCCTCGCGCAGCAGGGTCAGGGTATCGGCGCGCGCCGCACGGGTGTGGATGACCACCGGCTTGCCGGTGAGCCTGGCCGCCTCCAGGTGCAGGCGAAACGACGCCTGTTGCAACTGTGCAGCCTCGGGCTCGTAGTGATAGTCCAGCCCGGTCTCACCAATGGCCACCACCTCGGGGTGGTTCAGTTCGCCGAGCAGCCAGTCCAGCGCCGGCGCTTCGCCTGGCGCCAGGTCCAGCGGGTGGATGCCGACTGAGCAGTCCACATCAGGGTAGCGCGCTGCCAGCGCCCTGACCTGGGCCGCATTGTCGGCACTTACGCCGATGCACAGGAAATGCCCGACACCCCGTGCCCGCGCGGCATCCAGCGCGGCATCCAGGGAGCCACCATGGGCGGCGAGGTCGAGACGGTCGAGGTGGCAATGGGAATCTACAAGCATGGGCGTAATGACAACACTGAAAATGGAGGATCGAAAGGCCAGCTCAACGCTGACCCGGCAACAGGGCCCAGGAGGCCAGCAACGCTTCGAGCAACAGCACGCGGTTGAGGTTGGCCTTGTTCAGCACCTTCTGGCGCTGCACAAGAATCCAGTCCTGGATATCCAGCACCTTGCCCTGCGGGCTCTTCTGGGCAAGGTACTGCACGACCTTGCGCATGTCGGCCAGCCCCAGGCCCTCTTCGTCCTGGGTCATCTGATAGCGCAGGATCAGGTTGGACCAGTCGCAGAACCAGTCGAACAGCAACAACAGCGGGATGCTGTTCCAGCCTTCGGCCAACTGGGTCGCGGACTGCTGCTGCTTGAGCAGCTTCTTGACCCCCTCGACCACCTGCGCGCGCTGCTCGCGCACACCCTGGGCCTGCAGGCTGACAGCCAGCAGTGGCGAACCTGCTGCAAGGCTCAGCAGTTCGTGGCGCTCGGCCTCGTCACTGTCGGGTAACGCGGCTGCCAGCCACGCCTCGCTCTGCGCCTGACTTGGCAACGGGCAGGCCTGTTGCTGGCAACGGCTCCTGATGGTCGGCAGCAACCGGCTGGGCTGGTGACTGACCAGCAACAGCACGGTATCGCCCGAAGGCTCTTCGAGGCTCTTGAGCAAGGCGTTGGCAGCGTTGATGTTCATTGCCTCGACCGGCTCGATGAGAATCACCTTGCGTCCACCCATCTGCGCGGTCTGCACCACGAAGCTGACCAGGTCGCGCACCTGGTCGACCTTGATCGGCTTGTCGGCCTCTTCAGGCTCCAGGATGTAGTTGTCCGGGTGACTGCCCGCCTTCAGTAACTGGCACGACTTGCAGTGCCCGCACGCCTCAAGCCCCTCGGGCTGGCGGCACAGCAGAAACGCCATCAGGCGCTCGGCCAGCGCCCGCTTGCCGATGCCTTGCGGGCCGTGCAACAGGTACGCATGGGCATGCTGTGTGCGCCCGGCCAGTTGCTGCCAGAGCGTCGCCTGCCACGGGTAGGCCTCAGCCACGGCAACGCTCCAGTATCTGCGGCAGCAACGCATCCAGGGCGAGTTGAACCCGGGCCAGCGGTTGCGCGGCATCGACCAGGTGATAGCGCGCCGGGTCGGCGGCTGCGCGGGCCAGGTAGGCCTGGCGAACGGCCTGGAAAAACGCCTGACCTTCCTGCTCGAAGCGATCCAGCCGCCCGCGCGCCGCTGCGCGCGAAAGGCCGACCTCCACCGGCAGGTCGAACACCAGGGTCAGGTCGGGGCGCAGGTCGCCCTGGACGAAGGTTTCAAGGGTGGCAATGCGCTCGACCGACAGCCCGCGGCCACCGCCCTGGTAGGCATAGGTGGCATCGGTAAAACGGTCGCACAGGACGATGGCGCCCCGCGCAAGCGCCGGGCGGATCACCTGGGCCAGGTGCTGGGCGCGCGCGGCGAACACCAGCAACAGCTCGGTGTCGGCATCCATCGTCTCATCGCTGGGGGCCAGCAACAGTTCGCGGATGCGCTCGGCCAGCGGGGTGCCGCCCGGCTCGCGGGTCAGCACCACATCCAGCCCGTGGGCGCGCAGGTGCTCGGCCAGGTACTCGCGATTGGTGCTCTTGCCCGCGCCTTCGGGACCTTCCAGGGTGATAAACAAGCCGCTCACAGGCAGTCCTTAATCAGGGTCATTGCGGGGTAGGTTCGCTGGCCGGGGGAACATCCGGCTGCACCGAGGGCTCGGCAGGCTGCGGTGCAGCCTGGGGCGCCTCGGACGCAGGAACCTCGTTCGGGGTGTCGCCGGCGCTTGGCGCCGGGCTTGAACGGTAGTCGGCACGCCGCTTGATCTGGTACTCGCGCACGGCAGAATTGTGCGCCCCCAGGTCGTCGGAGAACACATGGCTGCCATCGCCCCGGGCGACGAAGTACAGGCTGCTGCCCGGCTCCGGGTTCAAGGCCGCGTGAATGGCTTCACGCCCGACCATGGCAATCGGCGTGGGCGGCAGGCCGGCGATCACGTAGGTGTTGTAGGGCGTGGGCTCACGCAGGTCGGCGCGGGTGATCTTGCCGTTGTAGCGTTCGCCCATGCCATAGATCACGGTAGGGTCGGTCTGCAGCAGCATGCCGATCTGCAGGCGACGCACGAAGACGCCGGCGATCTGACCACGCTCCTGTGGCACGCCGGTTTCCTTCTCGACCAGCGAGGCCATGATCAGCGCCTGGTAAGGGTCGCGATAGGGCGCAGCCGGGGAGCGCTCGTTCCACTCCTTGGCCAGCACCTCCTCCAGGCGCGCGTACGCCTGCTGCAGGAACTCGACATCGCTCATGCCGCGCACGAACCGATAGGTATCAGGGAAGAAGCGCCCCTCGGGGAACACGCCCGGGTGCCCGAGCTTGTCCATGACCTCGCTGTCGCTCAGGCCATCCAGGGTCTGGCGGATCTTTTCATGTCTGGCCAGTGCCGAGCGCACCTGGCGGAAATTCCAGCCCTCGACCAGGGTCAGGCTGTACTGCACCACGTCACCACGCCGCCACGCCTCGAACAGGTCGCGCACGTTCATGCCGGGGGTCATGCGGTACTCGCCGGTATGCAAAGCCACGCTCGGCATGTTGAAGCGCCAGTAAAGGCGCAGCCAGAAGGCGTCGCGAATCACGCCGTCCTGCTGCATGCGATAGAACATGCGGTTGGGCGTGGTGCCGGTAGGAACATCGAGCAACCGCTCGCCGGTCAGGTGCAGCGGCTGCTCCAGCGCCGAGTGCACCTTCCAGGCCGAGAAGCCCAATAGCAGGCCGGCCAGGATCAACCCGGTCTCCAGCAGCACCAACAATTTACGTCTCACGAATCAAGCATCCAGTAGCGTACGGGCAATGGCCTGCAGTTTACGGGTGAGCGGCCCCGGCGACCAGTTCAGCGATGCAAATGCACGCACCGGCCATACGCCATACACGCTGTTGCACAGCAACACTTCGTCGGCCTGCTCGAGATCGGCCAGCGCCAGGTCGACCACACGGGCCGTGATACCGTGGCGCGGCGCCTCGTCCAGCAAGGCAGCGCGCATTACCCCAGCCACGCCGCAACGCGCCAGGTCGGCGGTGTAAAGCACGCCATCGCGCACCACGAACAGGTTGCTGTAGACACCTTCGATCACACGCCCGGAAACATCACGCATCAAACCTTCAGCGTACTCGGCGCCCTGCCACTCGGCCCGTGCCAGTACCTGCTCCAGGCGATTGAGGTGCTTGAGCCCGGCAAGCAAGGGTTGCTCGGCCAGGCGGGTCTGGCAGGCAAACAGCCTTATCCCCTGCTCGGCGTTCTGCGGCGGGTAGCTGGCGGCGGGGCTGGCCTGAAGAATGCGACGCGGCGGTGCACCGGCAGCCGGGGCATAGCCGCGCTGACTGTCGCCACGGGTGAGAATGAGCTTGAGCACGCCATCACCCAGCAAGCCGGCATAACGGCATACCTCGTCGCGGATGAGTAGGTGATCGGCGTCGATCGCCAGGCGCTGGCAACCCAGCGCCAGGCGGTCGAGGTGATATGCCAGCAGCGAGGGCTGCCCGGCCCGCACGGCGATGGTCTCGAACAGACCATCGCCATAGGCCAGCCCGCGGCTGCTCAACGTCAGGGCGTCAGCCGGCAGGCCATCGACCCAGCTGTGCATCACTCGGCGAACCGGCGGAACACCAGCGAGCCATTGGTACCGCCAAAACCGAAGGAGTTCGACAGCACGACCTCGATCGGCATGTTGCGCGGCTGGTGCGGCACGAAGTCCAGGTCGCAGCCTTCATCCGGCTCATCGAGGTTGATGGTCGGCGGCGCCACTTGCCCATTGATGGACAGCACGCTGAAAATCGCCTCTACCGCGCCGGCAGCCCCCAGCAGGTGACCGGTCATCGACTTGGTCGAGCTCACGGCCAGCTTGTAGGCGTGCTCGCCAAACACCGACTTGATCGCTGCCACTTCGGCCAGGTCGCCGGCAGGCGTCGAGGTACCGTGGGCGTTGATGTAGCCGACTTCGCTGGGGTTCACGCCCGCATCGCGCAAGGCGTTGGCCATGCAGCGGGCCGCACCGGCGCCGTTGTCGGGAGGCGAGGTCATGTGGTAGGCGTCGCCGCTCATGCCAAAACCAACCAGTTCGGCATAGATGGTCGCGCCCCGCGCCTTGGCGTGCTCGAGCTCTTCGAGCACCAGCGCACCGGCACCGTCGGACAGCACGAAACCGTCACGGCCCTTGTCCCACGGCCGGCTGGCACGGGTTGGCTCGTCGTTGCGCGTCGACAGCGCACGCGAAGCGCCAAAACCGCCCATACCCAGGCCACAGGCCGCCATCTCTGCGCCACCGGCGATCATCACGTCGGCTTCGCCGTAGGCGATATTGCGCGCCGCCATGCCGATGCAGTGCGTGCCCGTGGTGCAGGCAGTGGCAATGGCGTAGTTGGGCCCCTGTACACCCAGGTGGATCGACAGGAAACCGGAAATCATGTTGATGATCGAGCCTGGCACGAAGAACGGCGAAATGCGCCGCGGGCCTTGCTCGTGCAAGGTCCGGCTGGTTTCTTCGATATTGGTCAGGCCGCCGATGCCCGAACCCATGGCCACGCCGATACGCTCACGGTTGGCATCGGTGACTTCCAGCCCGGCATTGCGCACCGCCTGGAACCCGGCCGCCAGACCGTATTGAATGAACAGATCGAGCTTGCGGGCTTCCTTGACCGACAGGTACTGCTCGACTTCAAAGCCCTTTACCGAGCCGCCAAAACGGGTGGAGTAGGCAGACAGGTCAGTATGCTCGATCAGACCTATGCCACTGCGGCCAGCCAGAATGCCTTGCCAACTGCTTGGCACATCCGTGCCCAGTGGCGACAGCATACCCATACCGGTGACCACGACGCGTCTACGCGACACAGCACTCTCCTTATTCTATGGTCTACATCTCATGCAAAGAAAAAACCGCACGCCAGTAACGGCAGTGCGGTTTTTCCATGACAAGAAGCGACGACTACAAAGTCTTAAGCCTGGTGGCTGGTGACGTAGTCGATGGCTGCTTGAACAGTAGTGATCTTCTCGGCTTCTTCGTCAGGGATTTCGGTCTCGAATTCCTCTTCCAGAGCCATCACCAGCTCAACGGTGTCAAGGGAATCGGCACCCAGATCTTCTACGAAGGAAGCGGTGTTGACCACTTCTTCTTCTTTAACGCCCAGTTGCTCGGCGACGATTTTCTTGACGCGTTCTTCGATGGTGCTCATACCTAGTTTTCACTCCTAATGGATATATGTCAGGCAGCTGGCCGGTGTGTAAGTTTATAGAAAGACGCCCGCTTTTCAAGCGTAATGCATCCCTCGAACTTCACACCCACCTGCCGCCTAGAATTTGGTTGCAGCTTTATAACGGATTTTAGACAGCTCGTATGACATTTTTTTGAAGCAATCCGTCACATTTAACTACATGTACATCCCGCCGTTGACCGGGACAGTCGCACCGGTCACGTAAGCTGCGCCGTCAGAGGCCAGGAACGCAACCACTTTCGCGATTTCGTCCACCTGGCCCAGACGACCCAGCGGAATCTGGTTTTGCAGCGCTTCACGCTGCGCCTCTGGCAGTTCGCGGGTCATGTCGGTATCGATGAAACCCGGCGCTACCGAGTTCACGGTGATCGCACGGGAGCCGACTTCACGCGCCAGAGCGCGGCTGAAGCCTTCCAGGCCGGCCTTGGCGGCGGCGTAGTTGACCTGGCCGACGTTACCCATGGCCCCAACGACCGAACCGATGCTGATGATACGACCCCAGCGCGCCTTGGTCATGCCGCGCAGCACGCCCTTGGACAGACGGTAGAGGCTGTTGAGGTTGGTATCGATGACGTCGAACCACTCGTCGTCTTTCATGCGCAGCATCAGGTTGTCGCGGGTGATGCCGGCGTTGTTGACCAGGATGGTCGGCGCACCGAACTGCACCTGGATAGAAGCGAGGGTGGCGGTGACCGACTCGTCGCTGGTCACGTTCAGCTCCAGCCCGGTACCGGCGATGCCGTGCTCCTTGAGGGTCGCGGCAATACGCTCGGCGCCGGAGGCGGACGTGGCGGTACCGATGACGGTGGCGCCCAGACGCCCCAGTTCCAGGGCGATCGCCTGGCCAATGCCACGGCTGGCGCCGGTGACCAGTGCAACTTTACCTTGCAGGCTCATGCAAGTTTCTCCTAAATCAGGCCAGCGCCGCACGGGTGGCGGCGAAAGCATCCGGGGTATTGAGGTTGAAGGTGTTCACGCCGTCGGCGCAGCGCTTGTTCAAGCCGGCCAGCACCTTGCCGGGGCCGCACTCGACCAGTTGCACCGCGCCATTGGCGGCCAGGGTCTGCACGCATTCGACCCAGCGTACCGGCTTGTACAGCTGCTCCAGCAGGTCGCGTTTGAGGGTATCGAGATCGCCAGCCACGCCCGCACTGACGTTCTGCACCAGCGGGATCTGCGGGGCCTGCCAGTCGATGGCGTTCACCGATTCGGCAAACCGCTCGGCGGCCGGGCGCATCAGCTCGCAGTGCGACGGCACGCTGACCGGCAGCGGCAGCGCACGTTTGGCGCCGGCGGCCTTGCAGGCTTCCATGGCGCGCTCTACAGCAGCCTTGGCACCGGCAATGACAACCTGGCCCGGGGAGTTGAAGTTGACCGCACTGACCACCTCACCCTGCGCAGCCTGAGCACACAGGTCCACGACCACGGCGTCATCCAGGCCCAGAATCGCAGCCATGGCGCCCTGCCCGGCCGGCACGGCCTCCTGCATGAGCTCGCCGCGACGCTTGACCAGCTTGACCGCGTCACCCAGGCTCAGGCTGCCGGCAGCCACCAGCGCACTGTATTCACCCAGGCTGTGCCCGGAAACGAATGCAGGGCGCGCGCCACCTTCGGCCAGCCACAGGCGCCACAGGGCGATCGAGGCGGTCAGGATGGCCGGCTGGGTTTTGTCCGTCTGGTTGAGTTGTTCTTCCGGGCCCTGCTGGGTCAGTGCCCACAGGTCGTAACCGAGAGCCTCGGAGGCCTCACGGAAGGTATCGATGACCAGCGGGTACTGGGCGCCCAGCTCGGCAAGCATGCCGAGCGACTGCGAACCTTGGCCAGGAAAGACGAATGCGAGGGATGCAGACATTGAACAAGCCCCTAATGATCTTGTCGTCGAAAATAGCGCCCAGCCGGGGCTGAGCGCGAGAAAACTGACAATTGGATGGTAACGAGAACCAAGCGGTCACATTTATGCACGTCGTTGTGCCGATGCCTAAGGCAGCAGATCCTCCAGACGGCCGTGCAAGCGCTGCGGCAAGTTCTCCTGGATCTCGATCAGCGCCCGCTGTATCGCGCTCTGGAAACCCTGCACACCCGCCGAGCCATGACTCTTGATGACGATGCCCTGCAGGCCGAGAAAACTCGCGCCATTGTGGCGCGCCGGCGCAAGGTCGGCCTTCAGGCGACTGAGCAGCGGCATCGCCAGGGCCCCCACCGCCCGCGCCATCAGGCCACGCTTGAACAGCGCCTCGATGCGCCCACCGATCATGGTGGCCAAGCCTTCGCTGGACTTGAGCAGGATATTGCCGACAAAGCCGTCGCACACCACCACATCCGCTTCACCACGGTACAGGCCATCGCCCTCGACAAAGCCGATGTAGTTGAGGCCGCGGGCATTTTGCAGCAGCGTCGCAGCCAGCTTGACCTGCTGGTTGCCCTTGATGTCTTCGGTACCGATGTTGAGCAGCGCCACACGCGGCCGGGAAATGCCCAGCGCTTGCGCCGCCACCGAGCCCATCACGGCGAACTGGAACAGGTGCTCGGCGCTGCAGTCGACGTTGGCCCCCAGGTCAAGCAGCTGGCAATAGCCAGTCTGGGTCGGTATGGCCGCCACCATCGCAGGCCGATCGATGCCGGGCAGGGTCTTGAGCACATAGCGCGACAACGCCATCAGCGCGCCGGTGTTGCCGGCGCTCACGCAGGCCTGCACCTTGCCATCACGCAATAGTTCGAGGGCCACGCGCATCGACGAGTCGGGCTTGCCACGCAGCGCCTGGGACGGCCGCTCGTCCATGCCGATCACTTCGCTGGCCGGCACAATATGCAGGCGCGCGCGATCCGCTGCCGACTGGCCAGCGATCAGATCTTCAAGGAGGGAGGGTTGACCGACGAGGGTCAGGTGCAGCGAGGGAGTAGCCGACAGGCAAGCAATGCTGGCCTGAACAATGCTGCGGGGACCGAAGTCCCCGCCCATTGCGTCAATCGCGATCTGAGCGGACAAGGATTACTCGTCAGCGCCCTTGTCGATCACTTTGCGACCACGGTATACGCCTTCTGGCGATACGTGGTGACGCAGGTGCACTTCACCAGTGGTTTTCTCTACGGACAGAGCGTTTTCCGAGAGAGCGTCGTGCGAACGGCGCATGTCACGGGCAGAGCGGGATTTTTTGTTCTGCTGAACAGCCATAATTGATTAACTCCTAAACGTTTGGGTCACGCTTTAACTGCGCCAATACACTGAACGGGTTGGACCGCGTTACCTCGTCCTTGCTCGGTTCGGGCTCATCGGCGCCCGCCGGCTGCTGGCATTCTTCCGGATGATGAGCAGGCACGATGGGCAAGGCGAGCAGAAGCTCTTCCTCGACCAATGCTTGCAGATCCAAAGGATCTTCGCCCAGTTCCAGCACGTCATAACCTTTCGGTAACGACTGGGTATTCGCACCCTCTTTCACCACAGCATATGTAGATTCGCTGTGGATCGGCAGGGTGACCAGCTCAAGACAACGCTGGCAAACCATCTTGACCTCGACGGTCAGAGCACTGTGGATAACCACGGTTTTCTGTTCGTCTCGCTCAAAATCGAATTTAGCCTGCACCGTACCGACATCGTCGGAAAGCGGGTCGCAGAGTCTCTCCAAATCGGCGAGTAGCAGCGTTCCTTCGAGAGAAACACCACGATCGGCCAATTTGCGCGGGTCAACGTGAGGTGGAATCGGGTCATTCAACATAGGCGCAGCATTCTAGGGATGCCCCCCGCCCCTGTCAAAGGAAATTCGGCCCCGTTCAACATGTTAGAATCGGCGCACCTGCTCAGGAGTTCATCATGCTGCCCTTGTTACTGGCTTCCAGCTCACCCTACCGGCGCGAATTGCTGGCGCGACTGCAACTGCCCTTTGCCTGGGCAGCGCCCGATATCGACGAACAGCGCATCGGCGAAGAGCCCGCCCCAGAGCTGGTCAAGCGCCTGGCCAGGCACAAGGCCGAGGCATTGGCTGCCAGCCATCCGGGGCATCTTATCATCGGCTCCGACCAGGTTGCCGTGCTGGGCGAACAGATTCTGGGCAAGCCACACACCTTCGAAAAGGCCTGCGAGCAATTGCTGGCTGCGAGCGGCAATCACGTCACCTTCCTGACCGGCGTGGCGCTGCTCAATACCCAGAGCGGCCATTGCGAGGTCGATTGCGTTCCATTTACCGTGCACATGCGCGAACTGGACCTGCCACGCATCGAACGCTACCTGCACGCCGAGCAACCCTATGACTGCGCCGGCAGCTTCAAGTGCGAAGGGCTGGGGGTGAGCCTGTTCCAAAGCACCCACGGCTGCGATGCCACCAGCCTGGTGGGACTGCCGCTGATCCGACTGGTCGACATGCTGCTCAAGGAAGGGGTGAGCATACCGTGAGGGCAAGCCAATACCAGCAATAAAAAACCGGCCATCTGGCCGGTTTTTCATTAATCAGCACACTCAGCGCAGTGCCGGCCCCTGAAAGCCCATCCACATAGCCAGGTGCTCGGCGACGCTGGCACCCAGGCGCTTGGAGAAGCGATCAAACGGCGACTCTTCGACGGTGAAATCAACCAGGGTCTTCTCCCCCACCACCTCACGCGCCACATAATCGGCATTGCCCAGGGCGTCCACCAGCCCTAGCTGCACGGCCTGCTCACCCGACCAGATCAGCCCGCTGAACAGCTCGGGATGCTCCTTGTCCTTGAGCCGCTCGCCGCGCCCCTGCTTCACACTGGCGATGAACTGCTTGTGGGTGGTGTCCAGCACACCCTGCCAGAAGGCCGTTTCGTCCGGTTTCTGCGGCTGGAATGGATCAAGGAAGGCCTTGTGCTCACCCGCCGTATAGGTACGACGCTCGACACCCAGCTTCTCCATGGTGCCGACAAAGCCGTAGCCAGCTGCCGTCACACCAATCGAGCCCACCAGGCTGGCCTTGTCGGCATAGATCTGGTCAGCCGCACTGGCGATATAGTAGGCACCCGACGCACCCAGGTCGCTGATGACCGCGTACACCTTGACCGACGGCTTGGCGGCCTGCAGACGACGAATCTCGTCATAGATGTAGCCAGACTGCACCGGGCTGCCGCCCGGGCTGTTGATACGCAGCACCACCGCCTTGGTCTTGGCGTCGTCGAAGGCCGCACGCAGGCTGGCTATCACGTTGTCGGCGCTGGCCGGCTCCTTGTCCGCAATGATCCCGCGCACCTCGATCAGCGCCGTATGGCTCGCGCCACGGGCGGCGGTCTTGTCGATATCCATCAGCGGCGAAAACAGGGCCAGGATGCCGAACAGGTACACGAACGTCAGCAGCTTGAAAAAAATACCCCAGCGCCGGGCCCGACGCTGCTCCTGCACGCCCGCCAGCAAGGTCTTCTCGAGCAGCTTCCAGCTGGTGCGCTCTTCGTTCTTTTCGGCGTCAGGCGCCTTCCACTCGTCAGTCATGCTCACCTACCCTGGAAATTCGATTGCAGCGGTTCGGCCTAGCCACGCCTGCAATTGTGAAAAGTGCTGTATGGACAACTGCGGCTCGTAAACGCTCAATGCTTCGAGCGAGAGCGCCCCATGCCCCACCGCCACCGAATGCATGCCGGCATTGCGCGCCATCAGCAGGTCGAACGACGAATCGCCCACCATCAACGCACGGCTCGCCGGCACCTGGCAATGGGCCAGGATCTCCTCGAGCATGCGCGGGTGCGGCTTGCCCATGGTTTCGTCGGCAGCCCGGGTAATGTCGAAGAACGTTTCCCAGCCATTGGCCACCAGCACCCGGTCCAGGCCGCGACGCGCCTTGCCGGTAGCGACTGCCAGGCGATAGCCATCGGCCCTGAACGACTCGAGGGCCTCGACCACGCCGGGGTACAACGGCGACGGCTGGGTATCCAGGGCCATATAGATGTCGGCGTAATGCTGACGAAACGCCATGACTTCAGGCTGATCCAGATGCGGGTACAGCGTGCTGATCGCCTCGGGCAGCGCCAGGCCGATGATGCCCTTGACCGCCTCGTCCGAGCACAGCGCATAGCCGGCACGCTCGGCCGAGCGATGCATCGCTTCGACGATGCGCCCGATCGAATCGGCCAGCGTGCCGTCCCAATCGAAGATCAGCAGGTCGTAATCACGGCGCACTCAAACGCTCCACGGTCTTGGCCCACATGTCGTCCACCGGCGCCTCCAGCTTCAGCTCGCCGCCATCGGGCAACGGCACGGTCAGCGCATAGGCATGCAGGAACAGGCGCTTGCCGCCCAGCTCGCGGATCTCGCGAGTGAAATCCTCGTCGCCATACTTGCTGTCGCCGGCGATGCAATGCCCGGCATGCAGGGTATGCACGCGAATCTGGTGGGTACGGCCAGTAATCGGGCGTGCCTCGACCATGGTCGCGAAATCGCCGAAACGGCGCAGCACGCGAAACAGGGTGAGCGCCTCCTTGCCTTCGTCGTTGATTTCCACCATCCGCTCGCCGGAACGCAGGTTGCTCTTGAGCAGCGGCGCATTGACCTGCTTCTTGGCCGTGGCCCAGTGACCACGCACCAGCGCCATGTAGCGCTTGTCGACGCCGTCACCGCGCAACGCGGCATGCAGATGGCGCAACATGCTGCGCTTCTTGGCGATCATCAGCAGACCGGAGGTATCGCGATCGAGCCGATGCACCAGCTCCAGCTCCTTGGTATCCGGGCGCAACTGACGAAAGGCTTCGATCACACCGTAGTTCAGCCCGCTGCCGCCGTGCACGGCGATGCCAGCAGGCTTGTTGAGCACGATCAGGGCCTTGTCTTCGTACACGATGGCCGCTTCGAGTCGCTGAAGCAGGCCCTGTGCCAGCGGCACCGGCTCGTCACGCTCAGGCAGACGAACGGGCGGCACGCGCACGATATCACCGGCCTGCAATTTGTACTCGGGCTTGATCCGCCCCTTGTTCACCCGCACTTCGCCTTTGCGCAAAATGCGATAAATCAAGGTCTTGGGAACGCCCTTGAGTGCAGTGATCAGGAAGTTGTCGATCCGTTGGCCGGCAAGTTCCGGCGCGACCTCGATCAGCTGGACGCCGGAGGTCGGAGGGGTAGTAGTCGTCATTTGCGAATCATAACAATTTTTTATGGATTTGAAGCACTTAATGATTGCTGCTATAGTCGCGAACGCCGCCAAAAGCGGCTGGCCAGCGGACCAATGGCTTTGAGCCGGCCCTGACCTACGCAATTCTCGAGGACGCGAGGCCGTCCGACGGGGCTTTCGCCAGTTTACAGAAGTGCCTGGAATCGCTACCAGCGCCGATGAGAGAAGACCGATAAAAAACAACAAGAGCGGTGTTTGACCCTCCTGCACGTTTTTTTCGATGCCCACTCCTTCAGTGCAGTCGCTTTCACGCAGTCACGGCGAATGCTTCGGAAATACCAGCCTTAGCCATAGAAAGCGCGGGCTCCCGTATGGAGCTGGCGATAACTGCAACCCGTTGCGGATTCAGCGCGCGGCAGCACCCGAATTATCAGGGATACGTGTAGGGTGGAGATGCACAACCGTCGGACCGTGTAGCACTGCGTCCAGTCCACAGGCCCTCTGGCCCGCGACCGGACCCGGTCTTGATCAAGATGCCCCAGGGTGTCCACGGCCGAAGGCTGATTCCTCCTCCTGACTGAGTGCATTTGACACCACAGCTAGCAGGACGCGTCGTCGCGACTTCGGCAGCACTGGGCGACCAGTCCGACCGCAAGCCGCTGGACACGGGATGGTCCGCCACCCCTGACGCACCCTGACACCGACCGTGAGAAGTCGTGTGTGCCGAACGCCGTTTCCGGCAGCCCGGAAACCGACGGTACTACATGAAAAGAATGCTGATTAACGCGACTCAACCCGAAGAGTTGCGTGTTGCTCTGGTAGACGGCCAGCGCCTCTACGATCTGGACATCGAGTCCGGTGCACGCGAGCAGAAAAAAGCCAACATCTACAAGGGCAAGATCACCCGCATCGAGCCCAGCCTTGAAGCCGCCTTCGTCGATTTCGGCTCCGAGCGCCACGGCTTTCTGCCCCTCAAGGAAATCTCCCGCGAATACTTCAAGAAGTCGCCCGAAGGCCGGGTGAACATCAAGGAAGTGCTGAGCGAAGGCCAGGAAGTCATCGTCCAGGTCGAGAAGGAAGAGCGCGGCAACAAGGGCGCCGCCCTGACCACCTTCATCAGCCTGGCCGGTCGTTACCTGGTCCTGATGCCTAACAACCCGCGTGCCGGCGGCATCTCCCGTCGCATCGAAGGCGAAGAGCGCAACGAACTGCGCGAAGCGCTCAACGGCCTGGTTGCCCCTGCCGACATGGGCCTGATCGTTCGCACTGCCGGCCTGGGCCGCAGCAGCGAAGAGATGCAGTGGGACCTGGACTACCTGCTGCAACTGTGGACCGCCATCAAGGAAGCGTCCCTCGACCGCGCAGCGCCGTTCCTGATCTACCAGGAAAGCAACGTCATCATCCGCGCCATCCGCGACTACCTGCGCCAGGACATCGGCGAAGTGCTGATCGACAGCGTCGACGCCCAGGAAGAAGCCCTGACCTTCATCCGCCAGGTGATGCCGCAGTACGCCAGCAAGATCAAGCTGTACGAAGACAGCGTGCCGCTGTTCAACCGCTTCCAGATCGAAAGCCAGATCGAGACCGCCTTCCAGCGCGTCGTCGACCTGCCATCGGGCGGCTCGATCGTGATCGACCCGACCGAAGCCCTGGTGTCCATCGACATCAACTCGGCGCGCGCCACCAAAGGCAGCGACATCGAGGAAACCGCCCTGCAGACCAACCTGGAAGCGGCCGAGGAAATCGCCCGCCAACTGCGTCTGCGTGACATCGGCGGCCTGATCGTCATCGACTTCATCGACATGACCCCGGCCAAGAACCAGCGCGCCGTCGAAGAAAAGGTGCGCGAGTGCCTGGAAGCCGACCGTGCCCGCGTACAGGTCGGCCGCATTTCGCGCTTCGGCCTGCTGGAAATGTCCCGACAGCGCCTGCGCCCTTCCCTGGGCGAAAGCAGCGGCATCGTCTGCCCGCGCTGCAGCGGCACCGGCATCATCCGTGACGTCGAATCGCTGTCGCTGGCAATCCTGCGCCTGATCGAGGAAGAAGCCCTGAAGGATCGCACTGCCGAGGTGCGTGCCCAGGTGCCGATCCCGGTCGCCGCGTTCCTGCTCAACGAAAAACGCAACTCGATCACCAAGATCGAACTGCGCACCCGGGCGCGTATCGTCATTCTGCCGAACGACCACCTGGAAACCCCGCATTTCGAAGTGCAGCGCCTGCGCGACGACAGCCCGGAAGCCCTGAACAACCAGTCCAGCTACGAAATCGCTGCGACCGAAACCGAAGAAGTGCAACCGGCTGCCGCCACCCGCACCCTGGTTCGCCAGGAAGCCGCGGTCAAGACTGCACCGGCCCGCGCCAATGCTCCGGTACCGGCTCCGGAAGCCCCTGCTGCCCCAGCCGCCCCGGTACACGCCCTGCCAGAGCCAAGCCTGTTCAAGGGCCTGGTCAAGTCGCTGGTCAGCCTGTTCGCCGGCAAGGAAGAACCTGTGGCCGCCGCACCGGTGGTAACCGAGAAGCCTGCCACCGAGCGTCCTCAGCGCAACGAGGAGCGTCGCAACGGTCGCCAGCAGAGCCGCAACCGCAACGGTCGTCGCGATGAAGAGCGCAAGCCACGCGAAGAGCGTGCCGAGCGCGCGCCACGTGAGCCGCGTGAAGAACGCCAGCCTCGCGAAGCCCGTGAAGAGACCTCGACCCGCGAAGAACGCGCACCACGCGCCCCGCGTGAAGAACGTCAGCCTCGTGCCCCACGCGAAGACCGTCGCCCACGCGAAGATCGCCCGGTACGCGAACTGCGTGAGCCTCTGGATGCCACCCCGGCCCCGGCCGTCCGCGAAGAACGTCCTGAGCGCGCCCCGCGCGAAGAGCGTCAGCCACGTGAAGAGCGTGCACCGCGTGAAGAGCGCGCACCGCGTGAAGAGCGCGCACCACGTGAAGAACGTGCCCCTCGCGAGGAGCGCGCACCGCGTCCGCCACGCGAAGAGCGTCAGCCACGCCCGGCCGAGCCGGTCGAGGATGCGGCCGAAGAGCAACTGCCAAACGAAGAGCTGCTGCAGGATGACAACCAGGAAGGCGCCGAAGGCGATCGTCCACGTCGTCGCTCGCGCGGTCAGCGTCGTCGCAGCAACCGTCGTGAGCGTCAGCGTGATGCCAACGGCAATGTGGTCGAAGGCAGCGAAGACGGCACCGAAGAAGGCGCCGAACAAGCTGGCGAACAACCTGCTGCTGCGGAAAAACGCAGCGAAGGCAATGCGCAGCCTTCGGGCGTGGAACTTGCTGCCGGCCTGGCCGTGACTGCCGCCGTTGCCACCAGCAACATCAGTGCCGACGCCGAGGCCCAGGCCAACGCTCAGGCCGAGCGTGCAACTGCCGCTGTCGATGACACCCCAGCCGTCGTGGCCGAAACGCCTTTCGAGGCCGGCACCGTCGAGCCAGTGGTTGTCGAAACCAGCACCGAGTCGAACGAAACCGTTCAACAGCCCGCTGCCGAAGAACCTGTTGCTGAACAAGCGGCCATCGCCCCTGTGATCGAACAACCGTTCGAAGCACCGGTGCAGGCAGTCGAGTCGAGCATCGAGCCTGTCGTCGAAGTTGCTCCGCAACCAGTCGAGGCCCAGATCGAGGCCGAGGCCAAGGTAGAGGCTCTGGTGGAAGCACCGGCTCAAGCCCCTGAGCAGGCGCCAGCTGTCGAAGCGCCCGTCGAGGCACCTGTAGCTGCCGAGCCGGTCATCGCCCTGCCGAGCGAGCCTGAAGCGCCGGCTGCAGTCGAAGCCGAGCCGGTCATTGCCGCTGAGCCAGCACCGGTCGCCGAGGCACAGGCACCGATCGCCGAGCCTGCCGAGGTTGAGGCACCGGTCGTCACGCTGGCCAACGGCCGTGCACCGAACGACCCGCGTGAAGTGCGTCGCCGCAAGCGCGAAGCTGAAGCCGCAGCGGCCGCTGCTGCTGCTGCTGCCGAGCAGTCGCAGGAAGCTGCAGAAGAGCATAAACCGCTCGTCTGACGGCCATTAAAAAGCCCCGCCAGTGCAAACTGGCGGGGCTTTTTATTGCCTGCTGCCTGGTGGTGGATGTGTCACCGACAACGCCGAATCCGCAGGAATCGGCCTTGCCAGCAAACAAGCCGCCCAGTCAATACAAGTTGGGTTCCATCTCCAGCGCGACGCCGAAGCGCGCCAGCACATCAGCCTGAATCCGCTGCGCCAGCGCATGCAACTGCTTGCCACTGGCCTGCCCGTAGTTCACCAGCACCAGCGACTGCAAACGGTGCACCCCGGCATCGCCCTCGCGAAACCCCTTCCAGCCCGCCTGCTCGATCAACCACCCCGCCGCCAGCTTCACCTGACCATCGGCCTGTGGATAACCTACCGCATCCGGATACGCCTCGCGCACGCGCTGCGCCAGTTCGGCGCTCACCACCGGGTTCTTGAAGAAGCTTCCGGCATTGCCCAGCTCGGCCGGGTCTGGCAGTTTTTCGCGACGAATGCTGCAGATGGCATCGCTGACATTCTGTGCGGTCGGCTGACCGATGCCCTGCTCACTCAGCCGCTGGCGTACCGGGCCATAGTCCAGGTGCAGGTGCTCGGCGCGATTGAGCACGAAGCGAACCCGCAGGATCAGCCAGCGCCCGGGATTACGCTTGAACACACTGTCACGGTAGGCAAAATCACACTGTTCCAGCGCGAACTCGTGCAACTGGCCGGTTTCCCGATCCAGCGCCGTAAGCCCGGCAAACACGTCCTTGATCTCCACGCCATAGGCGCCGATGTTCTGCATCGGCGCCGCCCCGACGGTACCGGGGATCAGGCTGAGGTTTTCCAGCCCCGACAGTCCCTGGGCCAGGGTCCACTGCACGAAGGGATGCCAGGGCTCACCCGCCTCTGCCTCGACCACCACGCGCTGGCCATCATCCGACAGTATCCGCACACCGACACTAGCCATACGCAGCACCAGCGCCTGGATATCGGCAGTCAACAGCAGGTTGCTGCCGCCACCGATCACCAGCACCGGCAGGTGCTGTTCGGCTGCGTGCGCCAGCAGCTGGCGCACTTCGTCATCGTTGTGTGCCTGGGCGAAATACTGCGCCTTCACCTCGATTCCGAAGGTGTTGTAAGGCTTGAGTGAAACCTGCGATTGCACCTGCACGCTCATAGCCGGCCCTTCAGCTCGACCACCAGCTTGCTACAAGCCAGCTCAATGAGATCAAGCACCTGTTCGAAGCCCTCTTCGCCGCCGCAGTAAGGGTCGGGCACTTCATCCAGCTCACCCTCGTAGCGGCGCAGGAACAGGTCCAGTTCGGCGGTACCGGCAGACGGTTGCAGCGCCTTGAGGTGGCCGAGATTGCTGGTGTCCATAGCCAGGATCAGGTCGTACCGGCTGAAGTCCTGCGCGCTCACCTGCTGTGCACGCTGTGCGGACAGGTCGTAGCCGCGCGCCAGCGCAGTGCGGCGGGTTCGGCTGTCGGGCGGCTTGCCCACATGCCAGTCTCCCGTACCCGCCGAGGCCACTTCGACCTGATCCTCGAGGCCTGCCAGCTTCAACTGATGGCGCAACACGCCCTCGGCCGTCGGCGAGCGGCAGATGTTGCCCAGGCATACGAACAGGACGCGCATCAGGCCTCCAGCAAGCGCCGAACGCGCTCCAGGTCTTCAGGTGTGTCGACGCCCACAGGCGGCGCCTGCAAGGCATCGGCCACGTGGATGCGCACGCCATTCCACAGCGCACGCAACTGCTCCAGCGACTCGGTCTGCTCCAGGCCGCAGGGGCCCCAGGCGACGAAGTCCTGCAACAGGCCTGCGCGATAGGCGTACATGCCGATATGCCGGCGATAAGGCACACCCGCCGGCAATTGCTCGCGGCTCTGGGCAAACGCATCACGCGCCCACGGCAAGGGCGCACGGCTGAAGGTCAGGGCCAGGCCGTTGCGGTCGGTGCTCACCTTGACCGCATTGGGGTTGAACAGCACTTCGACGTCTTCGATCGGCTCGGCCAGCGTGGCAATGCCCGCTTCAGGATGCGCCGCCAGGTTGGCCGCCACCTGGTCGATGATCGCCGGGGGAATCAACGGCTCGTCACCCTGCACATTGACCACGATCGCATCTGCCGACAGGCCCAGCTGGGTGGCGACTTCGGCCAGGCGGTCGGTGCCCGACTGATGGTCCTCACGGGTCAGCAGCACCTCGGCGCCAAACCCCTGGCATGCAGCGACGATACTCGGGTCATCGGTGGCAATCACCACGCGGGTGGCGCTGCTTCTGCGCGCCTGCTCCCAGACGTGCTGCACCATCGGCTTGCCGGCAATCGACAGCAATGGCTTGCCCGGCAGACGGGTGGAGCGCAGGCGTGCTGGAATCACAACGGTGAAATCCAGGCTCATTTGTCCAGGCGCTCGTCATCGGTCAGGGTTCGGGCTTCGCTCTCGAGCATCACCGGGATACCGTCACGAATCGGGTACGCCAGGCCGGCCCCCTTGCTGATCAGCTCGGTCTTGTCGGCGCTGAGCTTGAGCGGGCCTTTGGTGATCGGGCAAGCAAGGATGTCGAGCAATTTGGTGTCCATGGATATTCCTCAGGCCTGTGGCCGGAAAAAGAAAATGTCAGGGCTGGCGAGGCCCGGGCAGCAGACGCGCCAGCTGCGCGTCGAGCCAGGCCACGAAGGCCGGCGAAGGCAGTGCGTCGACCGCAAGATACCACCAGTCATCGGCGGCGAAAGCACGGCATTTCACCGCATCCTTCTCAGTCATGACCAGCGGCAATGACGGGGTGAAGCTCAGGGCCTGGGCGTTGTACGCCGCATGGTCGGCAAACGCATGCGGCACAGGCTGCCAGCCCAGCCCCTGCAGGGTGTTGAAAAATCGCTGAGGGTTGCCAATGCCGGCCACCGCGTGCAATGCCTGGCCCGGCGCAAAATGCTCCAGGCCTCGGCGCTCGCCGCTGCGCAGGTTGACCAGTGCCGTAGGGGCCAGGGTGAAGGCAAATCCATCATCACGGTCGCTGAGGGCGCCGTTGTAGAGCACGGCGTCCACTTCATCCAGGCGCTCCACCGGCTCACGCAGCGGCCCGGCAGGCAGGCAGCGGCGATTGCCGAGGCCGCGGGCCGCGTCGATCAGCACCAGCTCGAGATCACGCGCCAGGCGGTAGTGCTGCATGCCGTCGTCGCACAGGATCAGGTCCAGCGGCTCGGCGTCGAGCAAGGCCCGCACGGCCTGGCTGCGATCGGGGTCGATCATCAGCGGCACGCCGCTGCGCTGCACGATCAGCAAGGGTTCGTCACCGGCCTGTTCGGCCGGTTGATCGGCACGCACGCGCCACGGCAGTTGCGGCGCAGTGGCCCCATAGCCTCGGCTGACCACCCCCACGCGCAGGCCGCGCTGGCGACAGTGCTCGATCAGAAACAGGATAAGCGGGGTCTTGCCGGTGCCACCCACGGTGATGTTGCCCACCACCAGCACCGGCACCGGTGCGCGATAGATGTCGCCCTGCCCGGCCAGAAAACGCTCGCGCTTGCCCCGCACCACCCGGCGATACAGGGCCTCGAGCGGGCGCAACAATACCAATGCCGGGTGGCCGGCATACCAGGCATGCAACAGGCGATCGGCAAGCGCCATCAAGGTGTCCCCTGGGCGGCCTCGACCGTGGTCATGCGCAACTGGCTGAAGCCGAGCTTGCCAGCGGCATCCATGGCGGTGACCACGGCCTGGTGCGGAGTCTTGCCGTCAGCGCTGATCGACAGCGGCATCTTGGTGTCGCCCTGTGATTCCTTCTGCAGGGCCTCGGTCAGGGTGCCCAGGTCGCTCTTGGGCAACAGGTGGTTGTTGACCGAGTACACGCCTTCGGCGCTGATGGTGATTTCCAGCTGCTTGGCCTCGGCGTCGGGCGCCGGAGCGCCGCTGACCGCCTCGGGCAGTTCGACACGCAACTGGGTTTCACGGGTGAAGGTGGTGGTCACCACGAAAAACAGCAGCAGGATGAACACCACGTCGATCAGCGAAGCGAGGTTGATGTCCACGGTCTCCCGTGGCTTGCGCCGGAATTTCACGCCTTGCCCTCGCTCAGGTCGACATCACGGTCCCCCTGGACCACTTCCACCAGCTTGATGGCCTCCTGCTCCATGCCCACCACCAGCTCATCGATGCGCCGTTGCAGGAAACGATGGAAGAATACCGCCGGGATACCCACCATCAGGCCGGCTGCGGTGGTGATCAACGCCTTGGAGATCCCCCCCGCCAATACCGAGGCATTGGTGGTCATGCCGGACCCGGTGAAGGCACTGAAGATATCGATCATGCCCAGCACGGTGCCCAGCAGGCCCAGCAGCGGCGCCATGGCCGCGATGGTGCCCAATGCGTTGATGTAGCGCTCCAGCTCGTGGATGACACGGGCGGCGGCTTCCTCGATGCACTCCTTCATGATTTCGCGACCATGGCGGGAGTTGGCCAGGCCTGCGGCCAGGATCTCGCCCAGCGGCGAGTCGGCGCGCAGGGTCTTGAGCTTCTCGCTGGTGAGCTGTTTGTCCTTGATCCAGCGCCACACCTGGCCAAGCAGGTGCGGCGGGGTGACACGACTGGCGCGCAGGGTCCACAGGCGTTCGGCGACGATAGCCATGGCAGCGATGGAACTCAGAATGATCGGCAGCATCATCCAGCCACCGGACTTGACCAATTCCCACACAGTAGCGACCCCCTCGAAAAAGTCCGCCACTTTACCATAGGGGGCCACGGGGCCGAACAGCGTCATGTCGGCTCCCGCCAGAAGCGCCGCTGGCTGCGTTGCCCGACCGCCTGGCCAAAGCTGCCCAGCACCAGGCGCACCGCCCCGTGCAGGGCGCTGTCGTGCACGGTGATACCCAGCGCCTGGTAACGCGCCATCACCTGTGCGTGCGGATGCCCGAATGCATTGTGGCGCCCTCGCGAAATCAGCACGCCCCGTGGCCGGGTTCGCTCGAGAAAGGCCTGGCTCGACGAGGTGCGGCTGCCATGATGGGGCGCCTGCAACCAGTCGACCGGGCCGGCTGTCGACTCGCGCAGCCAGGCGCGCTCGGCCTGGGCATCGATGTCACCGGTAAGCAGCAGGGTTTCCCCGCCGGCATCCACATGCAACACACAGGAGCGCTGATTGCTGTCGCCGGCCTGCTGCCAGCGCCACAGGCTGAAGAGCACGCCATCCCACTGCCATTGCTCGCCACTGGCGCAGGCCTGGGCCTGCAGTTGCCCGGGCAGCTCATCCGGGTCGCCGCCCACCACGCGCACCAGCGGCACGCTGCGCTGCACCGCCAGGGCGCCGCCGGCATGGTCGGCATGGGCATGGCTGATCAGCGCCAGGTCCAGCTCGCGTACCCCCAGCTTGCGCAGAGTCGGCACGACCACCCGCTCACCCAGGTCGCTGCCACGGGTGGCCGGGCCTGCGTCATACAGCATCGCATGGTGACGGGTACGCAGCACAAACGCCTGGCCCTGGCCGACATCCAGCTGCCACACCTCCAGTTGCCCATGGGCGATCTCGTTGCGAGGCGCACAGCCGGCCAGCAGCAGCAAGGGCCAGCCCAGCACCCGCATCGGCAGCCCGCCCGGCAACAGCAGCAGTACCGCGCCACCGCCCACCATCAACCATGCCCATATCGGCAAGGCGACCGGTGTCCAGGCCGGTTGCCAATGTGCCACCTGTGCCAGTGTCCAGAACAAGGCTGCCAGCGAACCTCCAGCCAGCCACAACAGGGCCTCCCCCAGCAACGGGAGCCCCTGCAGCAGTGTGCCGGCCAGCGCCAGGGGCAACACCGCGATACTGACCCAGGGCACCGCGACCAGATTGGCCAGCGGTGCCGAGAGACTGATCGGCAGCCCCAACGCCAGCAGCACCGGCAACAGGCCGATCGCGATCAGCCATTGGGCCCGGCCCCACGCCAGCCAGGGGTTCCAGGCCCCCAGCCGGCCGCCGAACACATACACCAGCACCGCCACCGCCGCGAACGACAGCCAGAACCCCGGCTGCAGGCTGGCCAATGGCTCCACCAGCAATACACCGTTGAGGGCGAGCAGCAAGGGAATCCAGGCCCCCAGGTGGCGAAAACGCAGGCGCCACAACAGCACCACCGCCAGCATGATGCAGGCCCGTCGTACCGGTACCTGAAAGCCCGCCATCAAGCCGTACGCCAGGGCCGCCGCAAACGCCAGGCCGCACGCCCAGGGTAGCCAGGGCAGCCCCCTGGGCCATGCCCCCACACGTGCCAACCCGGCCACCAGGCCGTACACCAGACCGGCCAGCAAGCCGATGTGCTGACCGGAAATCACCAGCAGGTGCACCGTGCCGGTTGCCTGGAGCACCTGCCAGTCCTCCTGTGCCAGCGCCCCGCCGTCACCCAGCACCAGCGCCGCCAGCGCACCTTCGCGCCCATGGGCCTGAGCCACGAGCAGGCGTTGGCGCACCGAATCACGCCACGCATGGCTGGCCGGGGCCAGTCGTTCACCTGCCCTTACACGGCCGGTGGCACCGATTCGCCGGGCCAGCATGGCGGCTTCCTGGTCAGGCCCATGGGGGTTGAGCAGGCCGGAGGGGCGCTGCAGCTGTACCGCCAGGCGCCAACGCTCGCCACTGTTGACCGGCGGCCCGCCAAACCAGCTCAGGCTCAGCCGCTGCGGCAACTGGGCGCGGCGCGAGGAGGCTTCGGCCAGCTCGAAACGCACCGAATGTGGGCCCTGCTGCGCCAGGCCCACTACCCGACCTTCCAGCCACAGGGTGCGCCCCTCCAGCTCGGGCCGCAGTCGATCGTCCAGCGCCCATTGCGCCGAGCAACAGGCCCAGGCAAAACCAAGCAGGAACAGACCGGGCACTGCCCATCGACACACCAGGCATAACATTCCCGTCATGCCGATGCCCCAGAGCCAGCCGACCGACGGCAAGGCAGGTAGCACGTTGAGCGCCAACAGCCCCAAGGCCAGCGCCAACATCCTTGTGCGCATGGGTAAAGCTCCTGAGCAGATCTCACCCCAGAGGCTTAGATCACCCAGGCCCGCACCTTGCTTATTAATTGTCACAAAGTCTGAATTGGCGCTGTTTACAATCCGTGCATACTGGCCACTTCAGAACGCCGAGAGCCCACATGCCGCGTCGACTTTTCAAACGCTACATGCCAGATCCGACGAGCATTCGGGAACATAAATCCTTACGCTTTCTCGGCCGGCTGCTGCACGACCCCAACCTCTGGCACCTGAATCGCCATTCGGTGGCACGGGCCATGGCCGTAGGCCTTTTCGCAGCCTTCATCCCTATCCCGATGCAGATGCTGCTGGCCGCCAGCCTGGCGGTTCTGGTGCGTGGCAACATGCCCATCGCCGTCAGCCTGGTGTGGCTGACCAACCCCATCACCATGCCGCCGGTGTTCTACTGCACCTACCAGGTGGGGGCATGGCTGATGCAGATACCGCCACGCACGCTGCCTGAGGAACTCACCTTCGAATGGATCACCGACCAGCTGTCGACGCTGTGGCAGCCCTTTCTGCTGGGCTCGGTGGTGTGCGGCGTGCTGCTGGGGGCGCTGGCCTACTGCCTGACCATGCTCTACTGGCGCTGGTGGGTGGGCAGGCAGTGGCGCAGGCGCAAGCAGAAATCAGCTGCGCATTCCTCGCCCGCTGACCAGTAGGCGCACGCAGCCGATGTACAGCACCGCGGTTGCCACCAGCATGAAGGTGATGGCCACGCCGATGCGGATGTCCGAGACGCCCAGGATGCCATAGCGGAACGAGTTGACCATGTGCAGCACCGGGTTGGCCAGCGACACGGTCTGCCAGAATGGCGGCAGCAGGGTGATGGAGTAGAACACCCCACCCAGGTACGTCAGTGGCGTGAGCACGAAGGTCGGGATGATCGAGATGTCATCGAAGTTGCGCGCAAACACTGCGTTGATGAAGCCCAGCAGCGAGAAGATCGTCGCGGTCAGCACCACCACCAGCACCGTCACGCCCATGTGATGCACCTGCAGATGGGTGAAGAACAGCGACAGCAGGGTCACGATCACTCCCACCGCCAACCCGCGCAGCACGCCGCCCAGGGTGTAGCCGATGAGGATGGTGTGCGGCGACACCGGCGACACCATCAGCTCCTCGATCGAACGCTGGAACTTGCTGCCGAAGAAACTCGACACCACGTTGCCGTAGGAGTTGGTGATCACCGACATCATGATCAGGCCCGGCACGATGTACTCCATGTAGGTGAAGCCACCCATGTCGCCGATCTGCCGGCCGATGAGGTTCCCGAAGATCACGAAGTACAGCACCATGGTGATCGCCGGGGGCAGCAGGGTCTGCGGCCAGATCCGCGTGAACCGCCGCACTTCTCGATAGACGATGGTATTGAGGGCAACCAGGTTGGCGCGCAGTTCCGAACTCATACCGCCACCTTCGCCAGGTTTTTTTCCACCAGGGACACGAACAGCTCCTCGAGACGATTGGTCTTGTTGCGCAGGCTCAGCACCTCGATGTTCTGCAGGGCCAACTGGCCGAACAGCGCGGTGATGCCCACGTCCTTGTCCACCTGCACTTCCAGGGTGTGCGGAGTGATCAGCCGGCACGGGTAGCCGGCCAGTTGCGGCGCCTGGGCCAGGTCATGCTTGAGGTCGAGCAGGAAGGTCTCCACATGCAACGTGCCCAGCAACTGACGCATGCTGGTGTTCTGCACGATGGTGCCGTGGTCGATGATGCCGATGTTGCGGCACAGCTGCTCGGCCTCTTCCAGGTAGTGGGTGGTCAGGATGATGGTGATGCCCTTCTGGTTGAGCTCGGTCAGAAAGCTCCACATCGAACGGCGCAGCTCGATGTCGACGCCAGCGGTAGGCTCGTCGAGGATCAGCAGGCGCGGTTCGTGGATCAGCGCGCGGGCAATCATCAGGCGGCGCTTCATGCCGCCGGACAGCGAGCGCGATGGCACGTCACGCTTGTCCCACAGGCCCAGCTGGGTCAGGTACTGCTCGGCGCGCTCCCTGGCCACCTTCATCGGGATGCCGTAGTAACCCGCCTGGGTCACGACGATATCGAAGGTCTTTTCGAACTGATTGAAGTTGAACTCCTGGGGCACCACACCGATGCAGCGCTTGAGCGCGGCTGGCTCTCGGTCCAGGTCATGGCCGAACACATTCACCGTGCCGCTGGTCTTGTTGACCAGGGTCGAGAGAATGCCGATGGTGGTGGATTTGCCGGCGCCATTGGGGCCGAGCAAGGCGAAGAAATCACCTTCGGCGACATCCAGGTCGATGCCCTTGAGGGCCTGGAAGCCATTGCCGTAGGTCTTGGTTAGCTGCCGAATGGACAGAGCAGAACTCATAGCAGGTCTACACACCAGGTTGAAGGGTTCACAAGGCAGGCGGTCAGACAGGGCCGACCGCGACGAATGTGGCCATGGTGCTTGCCCAGGCCACGCAAGTACAGTGAAGTGTATCGATATTGACTATCAGGGTAATCGACAGGTTCAGGTCAGCGCGGTCATTACCGCCGCCTGGTAGGCCGGCCGTTGCCTGAGGCGCTCGTACCACGCACGCAGGTGCTTCATTTCCGGACGCTCGATGGGCATCTCGAACCAGGCATACACGAAGCAGCCCAGCGGGATGTCGCCCATGCCGATCGCTTCCCCCGACAGGTAGGGTTGCATGGCCAGGGCCTGATCGGCGATCGACAGCAGTTCGGCGCATTGCTTGTGCGCGGCGTTGATCTGCACCCAGTCCTGCTGGTCAGACGGTGTACGCAGGATGCCCCAGAACAGCGGACGGAATGGCGTAGCCAGCGATGACGTGGTCCAGTCCATCCACTTGTCTGCGCTGGCCCGGGCCGCCGGGTCGGCGGGGTACCAGTCAGTGTTTGGGGCATACCGGCCACACAGGTAGCGAACGATGGTATTGGATTCCCACAGCACCAGCTCGCCATCCTCGATCATCGGCACCCGGCCGTTGGGGTTGAGGGCACGGTAGTGCGGCTCGTCGACCACGCCGAACTCGCCACCGGCATCGATCGACTGGTAACCCAGGCCCAGCTCCTGGGCGCACCACAGCGCCTTCCTGACGTTTGACGAGTTCTTGCGTCCCCAGATCTTCAGCATGACGACTCCTGACATAGGCGGTGGGCACTCAGTCTACCCGAGCTGGCGAGGCTGACAATCGCTGGCCCGCGGCCCGAAAACGCGAACTTCCACGGGTCACGTCCTGTCACTGTTCTGACGGGTTGTTTGGCACAGGCGGTCTAAGCTCTGTCGGATAGCTATTTCTGGAGCTCACGGAGGAAAGCATATGTTGCTGTTGTGGTTAGTGGTGCTGGTGGTCGGTATTGCCTACCTGGCGCACCGGCGGGTTGCCCCCCTGCCCGCACTGGGCGTGGTTGCCGTCTACCTGGTGGCGATGGGCGCATTCAGCCATGCCCCCGGCTGGCTGTTGACGATCTTCTGGCTGCTGCTGGTGGCCACTGCCGTGCCCCTGGTGCTGCCCGATCTGCGCCGCAAATGGCTGACTGCCCCGCTGTTCGGCTGGTTTCGCAAAACCTTGCCGCCGATGTCGCAGACCGAGCGCGAGGCCATCGATGCCGGCACGGTCTGGTGGGACGGCGAGCTCTTCAGTGGCCGCCCCGACTGGACCACCCTGCTGGCCTATCCCAAGGTGCAACTGAGCGCAGAAGAGCAAGCCTTCATCGACGGGCCCACCGAGGAGCTCTGCGCCATGGTCAGCGACTGGCAGATCGGCCAGGACATGGACCTTCCCGCCGAAGCCTGGGCGCACATCAAGACCCATGGCTTCTTTGCCCTGATCATTCCCAAAGAATACGGCGGCAAGGGCTTTTCCGCCTTCGCTCATTCACAGGTCGCGATGAAACTGGCCACCCGCAGCGGCGACCTGGCCTCCACCGTGATGGTGCCCAACTCGCTCGGCCCGGCCGAACTGCTGCTGCACTACGGCACCGACGAGCAACGCAACCATTACCTGCCCCGCCTGGCCCGCGGTGACGACATCCCGTGCTTCGCCCTCACCGGTCCGCTGGCCGGCTCCGACGCCGGCGCCATGCCCGACACCGGGGTCATCTGCAAGGGCCAGTGGCAGGGCGAGGAAGTACTGGGCCTGCGCCTGAACTGGGAGAAGCGCTATATCACCCTGGGCCCGGTGGCGACGCTGCTGGGTCTAGCGTTCAAGGCCTACGACCCCGATCACCTGCTGGGTGACAAGGAGGAGCTGGGTATCAGCCTGGCTCTCATCCCGACCGACACCCCAGGTGTCGAGATCGGTCAGCGCCATCTGCCGCTGGGCGCCGCGTTCATGAACGGCCCCAACAGCGGCAAGGACGTGTTCGTCCCGCTGAGTTTTCTGATTGGCGGGCAGGAGATGCTCGGCAAGGGCTGGATGATGCTGATGAACTGCCTGTCGGTGGGACGCTCGATCTCCTTGCCGGCAGTCGGTACCGGTGCCGCCAAGTACACCAGCCTGGTAACGGGCCAGTACGCACAGGTGCGCGAGCAGTTCAACGTACCGCTGGCCGCGTTCGAGGGCATTCAGGAGGCTCTGGCCCGCATCGGCGGCAATGCCTGGCTGATGGACAGCGCGCGCATGCTCACCGCCAACGCGGTGGACCTGGGTGAAAAACCCTCGGTGCTGTCGGCGATCCTCAAGTACCACCTTACCGAACGGGGGCGCGAATGCATCCAGCACGCCATGGACGTGCACGGGGGCAAGGGCATCATCATGGGCCCGAACAACTACCTGGGTCGCAGCTGGCAGGGGGCACCGATCTTCATCACCGTCGAGGGCGCCAACATCCTCTCGCGCAACCTGATGATCTTTGGCCAGGGGGCGATTCGCTGCCACCCGTTCGTGCTCAAGGAGATGGCCCTGGCCGCACGTGAAGACCACGACCAGGCGCTCAAGGAGTTCGACGCCCTGCTGCTCAGGCATGTGGGCTTCGCGGTGGGTAACGCGGCCAGCACGCTGGTCCTGGGGTTGGGCCTGGGGCGCTTTGAAAAGGCACCCGGCGATGCATTGAGCCAGGGCTACTTTCGCGCACTCGATCGCCAGGCGGCGGCCTTCGCCCTGCTGGCCGACCTGTGCATGATGCTGCTCGGTGGCGAGCTGAAACGCCGTGAGCGCCTGTCGGCGCGCCTTGGCGACGTATTGAGCAACCTGTACCTGGGTTCGGCAGCCCTCAAGCGCTACCACGATCTCGATTCGCCCGAGTACCTGCGGCCGCTGTTGCGCTGGGCCATGGAAGAAAGCCTGGGCCAGGCCGAAAAAGCCCTGGACCGCCTGCTCGACAACTTCCCCAATCGGTTCCTCGGTGGCGCGCTGCGCTTGGTGGTGTTCCCGTTCGGGCGCCGTCATACCGGCCCGTCGGACGAACTGGATGCCGAGGTTGCTGCGCTGCTGGGTCGCGCCAAGGGTGATCCGGCACTCGAACAACTGCTGGCTGGCTGCTATCGCCCCACCGATGCAAGCGACCCGGTGGGCGCGTTGCAACAGGCCAGCGACCTGCTAAGGGCCAGCGCCCCGCTGCACAAGAAGCTGCACCAGGCCCACAAGGGCGGCCAATTGGCGCCGGCTCCCGGCGAATCGCTGATCGACGCAGCCTTGCACGCCAACACCTTGCAGGCCGGCGAAGCTCAAAGCCTGCACGAGGCCGAAGCCGCACGGCGCCGTGTGATCGACGTGGATGCGTTCAGCAAGGACGAGCTGCTGCCCACCGAGGGCAAGGTGCGCTGAGCATCACTCCAACGGGACATCGGGCGCGGGGAGCCTTATACTCCCGCGCCCGATTTTGCTCTAGAGGATCGCCCGCATGGCCAACGCCACTGCTCAACTGGAATACCACCTCGCCCTGCTCACCCACCTGCGCACCATCCTTGCAGCCCTGGGTGAGGCCGAACAGGTACCGGAAGAAAGCCACGCGCTGTTTCTGGAGCGTTTCGACGACCTGATGCAACAGTTGCCGGTCGACCCGGAGAGCACCTACCTGGGTCAGGACCTCATCTGCCAGGTCATCCAGCGCTACCCGCAGATCGCGCACCTTATCCCCCGCGACCTGCTGTGGTTCTTTGGCGGCGATTGCCTGCACTACATGCCGGAAGAAGAACTGGCCATGTACCAGGAGCTGGAAGAACGCCGCTACGAAGCCGAGCAGAACGACGAACCGTTCGACTGGAACCAGGAGAAGCAGTTGTTGAGCATGTCGGGCGACGACAGCAAGCACTGAGACATTTGCTACGCATGGCCTGCTACCCATCCTCAAGCGCAGCAAAAGTGCGACATGTCTGCGCTGATAGGCTGGCCATTTCCCAGCCGAGACATACGGGGAGAGCTGCCAGATTGACGGCCTTGCAACAGCAAATTTTTTATCGAAACAAAAAACGCCGTTCACATGAACGGCGTTTTTTCAGCTGGAAGGCGTCAATGAAGTGATTCGCCACCTCCACAGCGCTGCTGATAGATCCAATCGACTATGTCGTCTTCAGGCGTGTATCCACTGACCATTTCCAGCAACAAGGCTCGAATGCGCGGATAGTCATCGGCATCAACCGCGGCGTTCATCTTGGCAAGTATCGCCTTGAGCGCCTCCCAGGTGAGGTGTTCCTCATTGGCACACATGATCATGGGATGCTCGGTGGAGTTGACGTTCTCACCGATCAGCAACTCTTCGTACAGCTTTTCACCGGGGCGCAATCCGGTGAATTCCAGTGCAATATCCCCAGTCGGATTCTTGTGACTACGCACGCTCATACCAGAGAGATGGATCATCTTTTGCGCCAGATCAGCGATAAGCACCGGCTGGCCCATGTCAAGCACAAACACATCTCCACCCTGTCCCATCGAGCCCGCCTGAATCACCAACTGCGCGGCTTCCGGAATAGTCATGAAATAGCGAGTAATCTTGGGATGCGTCACGGTAACCGGGCCACCCGTGCGGATCTGTTCATGGAAACGTGGAATTACCGAGCCGGAAGAGCCCAGCACATTTCCAAAGCGCACCATTGTGAAGCGTGTCTTATTGACGTGATGCACAGCCTCATCATCCCCAAAAAGCACCGGTGCCTGCTCGTGGCTGAGAGCCTGCAAGATCATTTCCGCTACACGCTTGGTACTCCCCATCACATTGGTCGGGCGCACAGCCTTGTCAGTGGAAATCAGCACGAAATTGGCCACCCCTGCCTTCACCGCCGCCTGGGCCGTATGCAGCGTACCGAAGATATTGTTCAGCACTCCCTCGGAGACGTTGTGCTCCACCATCGGCACATGCTTGTAGGCAGCCGCATGATAGATCGTCTCCACACCCCAGGTATGCAGAACATCGAGCATGCGGGACGGGTTTCGAATCGACCCCAGGATAGGAATCAGTCTGGTAGGCAGTGACTCGCTGGAGATGCGTCGCTCCAGCTCCATGTGCACCGCGTACAGATTGAACTCGCTGTGTTCAAACAGCAACAATACGCGCGGCTGGCTGAACAGGATCTGCCGACACAGCTCCGAACCGATCGAACCTCCCGCCCCGGTTACCATCACCACCTTGTCACGAATACATTGCTGGAACAGGGCCTGCAGTGGCGGAACCGATTCTCGCCCGAGCAGGTCGCTGATATCCACCTCCTGGATATCCTCCACCTTGACCCGCCCGCTGGCCAGATCCATGAAACCGGGCACGCTGCGCACGTGCAGCGGGAAAGACTCGAGCGCCAACAGAACCTCACGTCGACGCGCCCGTGTCGCCGAAGGGATCGCCAGCAAGATCTGGTGTGCACCGGTTTCGTCGAGCATCTGCTGAATATGCTTGGCTGAATACACCCGCAACCCGGCAATTGCACGATTGTACAAGCTGGGGTCATCATCGATGAATGCCACCGGGCGCATAACCCGACCTAACCGCAGGGCGGCGACCAGCTGATTGCCCGCCGCACCTGCGCCATATACCGCGACCTTGGGCAGACAAGCGTCCCTGTTTCTCAAGCGCAAGGGGGAGCCTGGGGAAAACCATTCACCGATAAAGTACTGGCGCAACCCAAGGCGTACGCCACCGATCAGAAAAATGCTCAGCCACCAGTAGTTGAACACCATCGAACGGGGCAATGGCTTGGGTGCATCAACGTGCCAATAGATGGACAGCGCCAGAAGCAATGCAGAAATGGACACAGCCTTGACGATGGCGATCAGCGCATCGTTCCCCATGTAGCGCATCACCACCCGATACAGGCCAAAGCACCCGAACAGCGGAATGGCAAACAGCGGAGCAAGGGCAAACAACCAGGCATGTTTGCCAAACACATCGATTTCGTCCGCATCGCCGAGGCGCACAACAAAAGCCAGCCACAACGAGACCCACACAAGTACGACATCCACCAGTACAAGAATGATCCGTTTCTGCTTACGGGGCAGATCAATCAAGCGACGCCGCATCTGTTCAGCAAGCCTCAACACCACAACACTCCTTTTCTTCAATTGATCGACCCAGGGGTACTCCCCCGCGACCTGCTTGGTATCCTCCAAGCCATGACCCGTCTTACGAGAGGGGAGAAACCGTGCCTTCTGACCCTAGCAGCGATTCGGCTAGCTCGACGATGTTATGCGTGGCGCTAGCCATCAAGGGACCAGCCGAAACCATTGACGGGCGCTGCTCAGACTTGAGCTGGACGCAGCTCAGCGCCGCGCCCAGCCCTTCAGGTGAGCTCACTTCGGTGGCAATGCCCATTTTCCCGTAGGGCGCATCCTGATTGAAAACAGATCCACCCACAGAAAGAACACAACGCCCGGCCAGATGCGCTTCGAGGCCCACCGTGGAACTGGTCACGACCACGATATCGAGAGCATGCAGCAAAGTTGCAAGGTCTTCACTGGGTGGACTGAGCTCGACACGCGCCTGGCCTGAGTGGAACTGGGCACTTTCACTGGGGTGATAGCGCAACACCAATCGATAATTTGCATGAGTGCTGACAAACTCCCGCAAGACTGCCTCGATCCTGCGCGGCAATGTCGGATCGCCGATTCGCCCATCGAAAGGATGGCGCTCGGGTTCAACTTGCGAAGCCCACAGAATGACGGTTTCGTCCTTGCCCCAACCTTTGGCAGCACGCATTGCACGTCCCGCTTCCTGTACCTGAGGCTGCTGCAACCGATCGAACGCCGGGTTGCCAGTGACAACTATCGCGTCGGGGTGACAGCCTTTTTCCACGAACATATCCCGTACCTGCTGATTCAGTACACAGATTCGACTCGCATACCCGGGGCGGTTGATCCACTGGATTTCCTGCAGACCAAAAAGATCCACGGCACAGATCGATGCAATACCCAGCGCGCTGGCGGCTTCGAGCGCGGCTCTCTCGCTACGCGGGGCACTGGTCGCTATAACCAGCGACGGGCGCAGCTCGGCCAGCCACCGCTTGAACAGACCGATCGGACAGAACACCCGGCGTCCCTTCTCGGCGAACAATTGTGCCGCACCTTCCAGACCATGTTCTGCCACCAGTTCGCGATAATTCAGCCCCATGTAGGCGACCGATTCGGCCAGCTCAATGCTGCCACCGGACGGTAGTTCGCTGGTCAGCTTGCGCCCCCATGCAACGACATCAGCCTGGTCAGCATCCGGCAGGTGCCGGTAGCCAATAAATGGAATGCCCGCACGCTCCAGATACCCGACAGCGGTGGTCAAAGCAAGAACCAACACCGGATGTCCCTTTGCTATAAGACTACGTGCCACCGGCGTCAGCATGGCAACGTGTCCGCCGCCATAGGTAACTATCAAAATCGGGCCTTTCTCTGCAACAGGCAAATCGTCAACAGCTACAACGTCATCACTTGTCATCTAGGGTGCTCATAATACGATCGGCCTGACCTAGTGCAATGCACGGGTACAGGACTCCTCAACCAAACAGTTGCAATCACTCACGCTGTGCTACCCATGAATACTGCATGCAATCAGGCAAACACCTTAAAAGGGTATGGGATCCCTTGCAATCAATCAGTCACATTCAAACCACGGGTACTGATCACTGGAACAACAGGTTGACGCTGCAGCCCGAGATACCTCAGTACTCGCCGCATGGCGCTGCCGGCTTCACAGAGCAAGAGCGGTATGGCAAGAGTAAGCACGGTAAAACCGAACAGCCCACCCGCCATTGAGATGATCAACAGCTTGCGTACAGGGCGTATGCGAGGGCCGAAAAAGAAAATCAGAGCTCCAAGGGCACCGATCGGTAGGGCTAACAGCAACAGGATCAGACCCAGACCGCCGCCTGCAAAGAAGATCTTGCCCATCCCATGCTTGAGCATGAGCATCAGGCCCTGTATACCGCCTCCATAGAAGTCCAGGTTCTTCTCGATCGCCACAATGAAGTAGGACAAGAACACATAGCCGCAGAGCATCAGCAGTATCAACGCCACCAGCCCACTGAAGTTCCTGAGCTTGACGCCGCCTGCTTTCCAGCGCTCGAGAAAGAAAAGGAAGATGGCGAACAGCACGATGACGAATACACCTGTACTGACGGTCCCCAGGAAACAGGCAACGGCACCTCGCAAGACCGGCCATTTTATAGGAACCTGCGCCCGACTCATGTCAATGCACAACGAGACGCCCAAAAGCCAGGCGCTCCAGGCGATCACACCGCGCCCGTTCATGAACATGTGGACCAGGAAAAACAATCCCCAGATCAAGTAGGACGGGCTGACCTGGTGAGTCTTGCGCACGATGGCCGACCACACCGATGCATTGAGCAACATGAAAAGGCAACAGTACAGTGAGAATCCAAGCCCCGGATAGTCCCGCTCCAGCATCAACCCCGGATAGGCGACCATGTACCGGAACAGATGCGGGTGCCCGGTGAGAGTCGCCGGAGTTGCCCGCTGCAGCCACAGGTCCACGACCTGCGGCCACGCTGAAAACTCCTTCACACCGGACAACGTAATGCCCAACAGCAGCAACAGAATCACGAGCGTTGAGATACGTACTTTCATGCTTCGGGTCCTAGCAGTTCTTCTGCCAATGGCTCAAAGCAATAAGCGCACGAATTTCCCGCGTCCTGTTCTCCTCACCTGAAATATGCGCCTCGTTCATGCGGGACATCGCTGCCTGGTCAAACACTCCGACAGGCATGTTTTCACGACAGTAATCCGCTTTGGTGGTCTTGAACCACTCGCCGACTGGCACCGTGAACATCTGCTTCTTGCGGTAGGCCAGGTTATCGCCGATCAGCGGCGCGACCGCTTTTTTGTACAGATACTTTGTGATGCCGTCCTTGAGCTTGAGCGAACCCGGCATGCGGAAGGCGAACTCCATCATGCGGTAGTCCAGGAAAGGCGTACGCGCTTCGAGCGACACGGCCATGCCCATTCGGTCGGGCTTGACCAGATTATTGCCCGAAAGCAGCAATTGCATGTCCAGATACAAGGCCTGGTTGATTCGGTCCTGGTGCGCCACCGCCTTGAAGTAAGGCGCTGCTACGTCGAAGGAATCGATTGCTTCTAACCGCGCCGCGCGCTCCGGCGTGTACAAGGCCTGTTTACCGTGGTGGGTAAACAGCGAAATACTGTCGAAATAGTTGCGTTGAAACTCTTCGTCGGACCAGGTGGCCGCTTCAGGACGCGCGAAGAAATCTCGATGTTTATCATAACCGGCAAACAGTTCGTCGCCGCCATCACCGGTCAGCACTACCTTCACATGTTTGGCGGCCAACGCTGAAACGCGATAGGTGGGCAGGAATGAAACATCCCCGTGGGGCTGGTCGCAGTGATAGGTAGCCATTGGCCACAGATCAAGCATGTCAGGCTCTACTCGCTCCATGACGTGCTCGGCCCCAAAACGCTCGGCAGCTTCCTGCGCGTAGGCTGACTCATCGTAGCGCGGGTCGTCGAAACCGATACAAAAGGTCTTCACCGGATCGGTCATGTGTCGAGCCATCAAGCCAACGACGGTGCTCGAATCAACGCCGCCGGAAAGAAACGCACCGAACGGCACATCGCAACGCAGCCGCAAGCGCACGGCGTCGTCCAAAATGGCGTTGAATTCTTCGATCCATTCCTCCTCGCTGCGTCCGTGAACGGGCTGGACCGCCGCAAGGTCCCACCAGCACGACACCTCGACACCCTGCGAGGTGATCTTCATCAGGTGACCCGGCATCAAATGACGCACACCCTGATACAAAGTGAATGGCGCCGGCACGTAGTTGAACGTGAGGTAGTGGTGCAAAGCCTCTTCGTCCATTGGCGGATGTGGCATGCCAGCCTTGAGCACCGACTTGATTTCCGACGCAAAGGTGATCTGCTCGCCATCATCGTGTACATACAGCGGCTTTACCCCGATCCGATCACGCACCAGGTACAGCGCCTGCTCGCGGGCATCGTAGATGGCGATGGCGAACATCCCATTGAGTTTCTCGACAAAGGCAATACCTTCACGCTCGTAAAGGCGCAGCAGCACCTCGGTGTCCGAATGCGTGCGACAAGCGTATGGTGTGCCTTCCAGCTCCTGCGCCAGCTCAAGGTGATTGAAAATTTCACCATTCTGTACTACGACGATGTTCTGGTCATCGGAAATGAACGGCTGATGCCCACCAGCCAGGTCGATGATGGACAGGCGCTGATTGCCCAGTGCCACACCCGGAGCACTGAATACACCCTGATCATCTGGTCCGCGATGACGAATCGACTCTCCCATCGACCGCACCGTGTCAGGGGCCAGCGACTTGCCCCGGCGATTAAAATATCCAAAAATTCCGCACATTTCAGTTGCCGCCTTTTCCGAAAACCTGTTTGAACGTCAGCATGATGATTTCAAGGTCCTTCATCAGCGACGCCTCTTGGGCATATTGCAGATCCAATTGCTTGCGCTGCTGCTCGGTTGCAGCCGAGCGCAATGTCGCCTGCGCAAGCCCGGTGATACCTGGTCGCACACTATGTCGCACGCGCCACTCTTCTTCCGTGTATAGCGGGCGCTGCGCGGGCACATCCGGGCGCGGCCCGACCACGCTCATGTCACCCAGCAATACATTGAACAACTGCGGCAGTTCATCAAGGCTTGTACGCCGAATGAACCGACCGACCCGGGTGATCCGCGGATCGCCTTCTGCAGTGGAGAACCCGCCGAGACTCTCGGCGTTGAGCACCATGCTTCGGAACTTGTAGATGAAAAACTCACGCCCTGCACGCCCGACCCTCCGCTGCTTGAACAGCACTGGTCCGAAGTCGGAGAAATAGATGACTGCCGCGACCCCGAGTAAAATCGGCGACAACACCACGATAGCCCCACCAGCACAGAACAAGTCAAAAAGCCTTTTCACGTTATCTCCTACGCCTGTCAGCAAAGCGCAACACCAATAGACCCGCAGCCACTGCGCCAGCAAAGACCCCACCCGCGAGCAGCACGCGCCAAATATCAAGGGAACCGGGCAACAGCACGGCAAATGGTTTCACTACCAGAACGTCAGTGAGCCAGCCGACGATAGCGACACTGCCGATGGCGAACAAACAGCTCAAAACTCTATACAACTGCGCACGAGCAGACCGCACGCCTTCGCGGCCCAAGGCCTGCATAAGGCTGATCGCCAGGATGCAATGAAACACCGGCAGTGCCCCCATCAGCGCGATGGGGTCGGCCATCAGCAACCCTGGCAGGCACAACAATGGGAACACCAGCATGATCAGGGCAGTTCGGCGCAGCACCTGCGCCGGCAGCCTGCGCGCGTTGAGTGCCGCTGCCGCCAGGCTGGCAATGCCCACCCACGGTACACTCAGCAGGGCGATCTGGGTCAGACTGGTGATGTGCGCCAGCCCATCGACACCGACACGCCCCGCACCAAAGAGTATCGCCACCACCGCGTCGACAAACGGTATTCCGCACAGCACAACGGCGAAAGACAACACCAGCGCACGCTGCAGGCCCGACTTCAGGATACCGTCGAAGGCCGTCGCGTCGTTGTGATCGTGAGCCTCACTCAGGCGTGGAAATGCCACGGTGGCCAAGGTGGTGATCAGGATGCCCAGCGGCAACTCGACCAGCTTTATTGCATAGTTGAACGCCGCCAATTCCCCCTTGCCCAGCCAACTGGCCCCTGCACGCAAAGCCACCGGCACCAGAATCAGCAACGATGCCGAAGCCAGCCCGGCGACAAAACCCTGTATCAGACGACGGTCAAGCAGCAGACCATGATGTGCCTGCATTACCCGTGGTGCGCCTCCACGCAGCGCAATCCACTGGCTGACCCAGCGCAGCAGCGCTCCTGCCAGGATGCCCGCGCAGAGCAACGACAGGTAACTTCTGGACCAGAACATGGCCATCAGTAACGCGGCAATGATGCTCAGATTAAAGAATAGCGTGCCGCATCCGGCCACGAAGAAACGGTCACGGGCGTTGAGTGCTGCTGTGCTGACGCCAGAGAGCGCAGCAAGCGGGATCGCCAGCGCAATGGCATAGATCATCCAGCTGTCCAGCCATTGCGTGGGCGCTTGCAAGCCTGGCGCGAACAGCCAAAACCACAATCCCGGCAGCAACGCAAAACACAGGCCGAACACTGCGAACAAGGCGCCAAATGCCAGTGAAGCCTGCCTGAAAAGGGCCGCAGCCTGTGCCGGGCTTGCCGCGCGCAGCGCCGGGACCAGAGCCACACCGATGCCACCGGAAAGTAGGAGGTTGACCAGCAGATCAGGCACCGTCAACAGCACAATGGCGATATCGGCCTGCTCGGACAATCCCAATGATGATGCCAGCAACACCTCGCGCCCGAAGCCAGCCAGACGCCCAGCCATCAATGCCAGACTCAGGAACAGCCCTGCGCTCAACAAACTACGCTGTCCTGGCGACGTCATTCACCATTCACCCGACGAGCCCGGATCGCGGCGACAATCGCCTGCACACCCGTCTGCACGCTAGCATGAGCGGCTTGCAACTGCTCCGGTGCTGCGCATCGATAGTGCTCATAGACGTCGCGTAACTTCTGCACTTCGCCTGCAAAATCCATCTCGGCCCGGATCTGTTCCACCGAGGAGGCATTGCGATGGAAGGCTCTGGACAGAATTGCCGCGCTGGAGCCAAGCCGTGCATGTTCCGCCACCAGCAATTCGGCCGGCAGCATGCCGTCACCCACCCGCGCAAGACCACCGATACCGAACGGCAGGCCGGCATCGCGCAGTACCGCCGCCAGACCATCTACCGTGCCGTTGGCTACCAGCTCGAACATGAAGTCCAGCCCCTGTTCGAGGTGAAGGTCGTTCAGACCGATATGCACCTCGTCCACGCCCGGCACCCGCACACATTCTGCCAGCGTTGCAGCCGCACCCACTGTCTCGACCAGCAGACTGCAGCGCACCCTGCCCCGTACCGCCTGAGTGAACGTGCGAACTTCGTCAGGCCCCCTGAACATGGGAAGCATCAGGATATCGGCCCCTGCATCAATAGCCTGATCGATCTCGGCCTGGCTGCCTTCGTGGACAGGATTTATGCGCACAAGCAAACGACCTGACGGCACGGCGGGCCTGACACGTCGCACGTCATCGAGGGTGTGCTTGCTGATAACTGTGTTCAGGTGGCCCTGACGTGCCTCTTTGCCAGTGATTTCCGTGTCCACGAAAATGCGATCTACACCATTCTCGACAGCGAAACCTGCCATCTGCGGGCAGTTGGTGATCATGAGAAGCTTCATTAAGGCTCCCTTGTGCCAGTAATGGGTTTAGCCTGATCTATATGAAAATAGAGGCCACGATTTTCGACGCTATGATTAAGTCCATTAATCTTTCGAGTGAACAAACAGGCGCAAGACAAGCAGCGGGCACCTGTCGGGGTGATCGGCTTCACCTGCATTGAGGGGGCTGAAAATCAACCAGAGCAAGTTCGCACGACCGACAAATAAGAGCGGCATTCTACCTCAATCCGAAGTGTCGGACAGCCCCGCACCACCTGCATCGGAGCACCTTCCTACAGACTTGCGAAAAAAGAACTTTAATCGAGACAAAAAAAAACGCCGTTCATACGAACGGCGTTTTCTTTGAATTTGGAGCGGGAAACGAGACTCGAACTCGCGACCCCGACCTTGGCAAGGTCGTGCTCTACCAACTGAGCTATTCCCGCAAATGGCGTCCCCTAGGGGACTCGAACCCCTGTTACCGCCGTGAAAGGGCGGTGTCCTAGGCCACTAGACGAAGGGGACACTGCCTGAAACACCATGGTGTAGTGTTTCAGTTCCAGAAATACACCCGAAGATGCTTTCTGGTTTCACTCAGCCCTGCCCTGAAGCAAAGCTGCTTAAAATTGGAGCGGGAAACGAGACTCGAACTCGCGACCCCGACCTTGGCAAGGTCGTGCTCTACCAACTGAGCTATTCCCGCAATGGCGTCCCCTAGGGGACTCGAACCCCTGTTACCGCCGTGAAAGGGCGGTGTCCTAGGCCACTAGACGAAGGGGACACACTACAACATTCACTCCCTGCCGCGTTTCGCTGTGTGCTTTACGCTGCAAGTGGCGCGCATTCTAGGGGTGCTTTGAGAAGTCGTCAACCCCTAGATATAAATTTATTTAAATCAATGACTTCGCCCTGCTTTACGCTGCCACGGGGGCCGTAGCGCGCCTGAGCCTTGACGATTATTTTCTGACGCACATACGCGACGCGGCCCAGTGCTGGCGGCACCTCAAGGCAAAATGCCAGCAATCCGCCCTGCTCAACTGCCAAACAGCTCTATCCGGGCAAAAGCGAAGCCACTACACTCAAACGGCAAACCTTCCTGTATGAGGCGTTAACGGTGACACCACTTCTGATCACCCTGCTTATAGTAGCGGGTATCGCACTCTTGATCGTGATTGGCTACCTGAACAATGTAGTCGAGAGCAACAAGCTGGAACGAGCCCGTCTCAAGATCGAGCTGGCCGACCGCTTGCGTCGTTGTGGCGAAATCACCGAAACCTTCCCCGGCCAGTTGATGACCCCGGCACTCAAGCTGCTGCTTACCCGCCTCGAACTGAACCTGAACCAGCGCCGCCTGGCCCTGGACAAGCACAACCGTGAAATCCAGGCACGCATCAGCGAGCTCCAGGGCCTGATTGCCCTGGGCGATGGCATACCGGTGAACAACCCTCCCGGCCCGATCCAGACCGAAGCCCGTGCCAAGGATGTACGCTTTCTGCTCGAAGCCCTGCACAGCCAGGTGGTGCGCGCCTCCCAGGAAGGCTTCCTGCCGACCAACGAAGCCAAGTACTGGGTAAAGGAAATTCGCCATATCCTGGTGCTGCTGCACATCGAGTTCTTCAACAACCTGGGGCAGCATGCGCTGCAGCAGAACCAGCCGGGGCAGGCCCGCCTGGCGTTCGAACGGGGCGTACAGTACCTGCGCAAGCAACCTGATCCGGTGCTCTACCGCGAGCAGCTCGACTATATGGACAAACTGCTGGCACGCGCCAACGCCATGGTACTGAGCCAGAACCAGCCAACCGAAGACGAGGTCAACCCACTGACCGAAGGGCTGAAGTCCGACACCGAAGAAGACTGGAAGAAGAAAGTCATCTACGACTGATTACAACACAACCCATTCGCCAGCAGCCCCCGACAGGAGCTTGCTGGCGAATGGGCGCAACGCCTCTACCCGCCTCAGCAGTCCGTCGAATCCAGGAAAATCCGCGCCAGACGCTCCAGCCCGGCCTGATCCTGCTCACCGAAGCGTGCAAGTACAGGGCTGTCCAGGTCCAGCACGCCGATCAGCGCACCGTCCTTGACCAGAGGGATCACCAACTCGCTGTTGGAGGCGCTGTCACAGGCAATATGCCCCGGGAAGGCATGCACATCCTCCACACGCTGGGTCTGGCGTGTAGCCGCCGCAGCCCCGCACACCCCGCGCCCGAACGGGATGCGTACACACGCAACCTGCCCCTGAAACGGCCCCAGCACCAGCTCTTCACCGCGCGCCAGGTAGAAACCTGCCCAGTTCAGGTCTTCGACCTGGCTGTACAGAAAGGCGGAAAGCTGCGCAGCGTTGGCAATGAAATCCCGCTCCCCGTTCAGTAGTGCCTCCAACTGCGCCGCCAGCAGGTCATAGCCGCACTGGCCGCCCCCCACTGCATTCAAATCGATCATTACTGTTGCTCCAGCAGTTTCAGGCCCACCCAATAGCGGGCAAATTGATAGGCGCAGCGGCCATTGCGATTGCCGCGGCCGGTTGCCCAGCGGATCGCGGCCTTGTCCAGCTCTTCATCCCGCGTCCAGACCAGACCTGGCGCCAGCGCCAACTGGGTGATCCAGTGCTCGACCACATCAAGGAAGTGCTCTTGGGTGAACGGGTAGAACGACAGCCACAGACCGAAGCGGTCCGACAGGGCAATCTTGTCCTCGACGGCCTCGCTGGGGTGCAGCTCGCCGTCGACCATCTTCCAGTTCTCGTTGTCGCTCTGCTTTTCCGGCACCAGGTGCCGACGGTTGGAGGTGGCATACAGCAGAACGTTGTCCGGCGCCTGCTCGAGGGAGCCGTCCAGCACGCTCTTGAGCACGCGATAGTCGCCCTCCCCGGCCTCGAACGACAGGTCATCGCAGAACAGCACGAAACGCTGTGGCAGTTTGTGCAGTTGTTCCACCACCCGCGGCAGGTCCGCCAGGTGGTCACGCTCGATCTCGATCAGGCGCAGCCCCTGTGGGGCGTACTCTGCCAGCAAGGCACGCACCAGCGACGACTTGCCGGTGCCGCGCGAGCCCCACAGCAGCGCGTGGTTGGCCGGCATGCCGTCGATGAACTGGCGGGTATTGCGGCCCAGTTGTTCACGCTGCCTGTCGACACCGATCAGGTCGGTCAGGCGCATGTCCAGGCTGACCTCGAGCGGCAGCAGAAAACCGCTGCGCCCTTCGCGCTGCCAACGGGCAGCCAGGCACTGGGTCCAATCGATGCTGGGGCGCAATGCCGGCAGCAGCGGTTCCAGACGCGCCAATACCGATTCGGCGCGCTCCAGGAAAGCATTCAAGCGAGAGTCCACGTTATGTCCTCGACACAGATTCTTGGGAAAGCCTGAATGTGCGACAGTACCTGCCAGCTACCGGGGGTGATCGGCTATGCTTGCGCAGCGCACGGAAAGTGGAACTGGCTCGGGATACATGGATATCAAGTTCACCAATCGCCTGTCTTACAAGCAAGCCCGGCTGACGGTCCTGGTCGGTTTCATCCTGGGAACATTGCTCAGTCTCATCCAGATCGGCATCGATTATGCCAGCGAAGACGCCTCTATCAATCGCGAGATGCAGGCACTGCTGCAAATCAGCCACAACCCCGCCTCGCGCATTGCCTACAACCTCGACGCGGAACTGGCCAACGAACTGACCCTGGGCCTGCTCAAATCCCCCGCCATCACCCGTGCGCGCCTGATCGACAACACCGACAGCGTGTTGTCCGATGTGCAGCGCCCGCGCGAACAAAGCAGCTATCGGGTAGTGAGTGATTTTCTCTTCGGCCAGAGCCGGCAGTTCCAGGATCGCCTGATGCTCGACCAGATGCCCAGCGAATACCTCGGCACCCTGTATCTTGAAGTCGACACCTTCGCCTTCGGCAGCCGCTTTCTGAAGCGGGCCGAAGTAACGCTGCTCAACGGGTTCGTGCGCAGCCTGGTGCTGACCGGCATCCTGCTGGCACTGTTCTATTTCATGTTGACCAAGCCGCTGGTGCGGGTGATCAGCGCCCTGAGCAACAGCAATGCGCGCGCGCCCAACCAGAACAAGCTGGCCTTCCCGCCCGGTCACGAACAGGACGAGATCGGCGTGCTGGTCAAGGTCGCCAACCAGCAGTTCGTGAGCATGGCCACCGAGATCCAGCAGCGGCGCAACGCCGAAAACCGCCTGACCGACTACCTCAACGAGCTGGAAAACATCGTTTCGGCCCGTACCAACGAACTCAAGTCCAGCAACACCCGCCTGAGCCAGTCCAACGAGGAACTGGAGCAGGCGCGACGCCGAGCACTGGACATGGCCCAGGCCCGTGCCGCATTCCTGGCCAACATGAGCCACGAGATCCGCACCCCGCTCAATGGCCTGCTGGGCATGATCGCGCTGTCGCTGGACAGCCCGCTCAACGCCGAACAACGCCAGCAGCTGTCCATCGCCCACGACTCGGGCAAGGTACTGGTGGAACTGCTCAACGATATTCTCGACCTGTCCAAGTTCGACGCCGGCCAGCTGGAGCTGGAGCGCATCCCCTTCGACCTCGGCGCCCTGGTGGAAGACACCGCCAACCTGCTGTCGCAGAACGCGGCGCCCAGCGTGGAGCTGACCTGCCTGATCGATCCGCAGTTTCCCAGCAGCGTGCTGGGTGACCCCACGCGGGTGCGCCAGATCGTCAGCAACCTGCTGTCCAATGCGCTCAAGTTCACCCGTTTCGGGCGTGTCGACGTTCGCCTGGGCACCTACCCCGGCGGCGTGCGCCTGGAAGTCTGCGACACGGGCATCGGCATCCCGCTGGAAGCCCAGGTCAGGATCTTTCAGCCTTTCACCCAGGCCGGTGCCGGTATTACCCGCCAGTATGGCGGCACCGGCCTGGGCCTGGCGCTGACCCGCAACCTTTGCGAAGCCATGCAGGGGCGCCTGAGCATCAGTTCGGAAGCTGGCTTCGGCAGCCAGTTCAGTGTCGAGCTGCCGCTGGCCTCCCACACCCCGGCGATTGCACCCGCCCCCCTGCGCGGCAAGGTGGTGGCGATCAGCAGCGCCAGCAGCGGCCTTGCCGAACTGCTGCAGAGCCTGCTGCCACGTTGGGGGCTGACGTACTCGCGCCATGACAGCATCGACAGCCTGGTCGACCTGGAGCCCGACCTGCTGGTCACCGACAACCTGGATGGCCTGTTCGGCCTGCGTCCGTCACTCAAGGCGCCAATCCTGCTGGTGACCGCCTATGGCAACTTCCTGCCGGGGGAAGAAGCCGCCCAGCTGGCGCCGCTGCAGCAGCAGGCCCGCCCGCTGGCCCGCAACGCCCTGTACCAGACCTTGCAGCGCATTCTGCAGGGCAGTGACGATGCAGGCCCGGTCGCCCAGGCGGGCACCCAGACCAGCGAGCGTCGTGCCCGCATCCTGCTGGTGGAAGACAACCCGGTGAACCAGCTGGTCGCCAAGGGCATGCTGGGCAAGCTGGGCTGCGAGGTGATCGTGGCCGCCCACGGCGGGGAGGCCCTGGAGCAGTTGGAGCAAGCCGCCTTCGACCTGGTGCTGATGGACTGCAACATGCCGGTGATGGACGGCTACGAGGCCAGCCGACGCATACGCCAGAGCGGACGCTGGCCCGACCTGCCCATCGTGGCACTTACCGCCAACGCCATGCCCGAGGAACGCGAACGCTGCCGGGCGGCAGGCATGAACGACTACCTGGCCAAACCCTTTCGCCGCGAAGAGTTGCTGGCGCTGATCGATCACTGGGTGCCGCCAACAGCCCCTGAAACCTAGCGCAGCAGCTTTTCGATATCGCCCGCCAGCGCCTCGGGCTTGGTGCTGGGCGCATAACGGCTCACGGCACCCGACTGCGGATCGACCAGGAACTTGGTGAAATTCCACTTGATCGCCTGCGAACCGAACAGGCCGGGAGCCCTCTGCTTGAGCGCGGCGAACAGGGGATGCGCTCCCGCCCCATTGACCTCGACCTTTCTGAACAGGGGAAAGCTCACGCCAAAGTTGGCTTCACAGAACTGCGATATCGCCAGCTCATCGCCCGGCTCCTGCTTGCCGAACTGGTTGCAGGGAAAGCCCAACACCACCAGGCCGCGCTCGCGATAGCGCTGCCATAGCGACTCCAGGCCCTTGTACTGTGGCGTGAACCCGCACTGGCTGGCGGTATTGACCACCAGCACCGCCCTTGCCGGGTAATCCGCCAGGGTTTTCTGCTCGCCCCGCAGGGTGGTGCAGGGAATATTGAGCAAACTGTTGTCGGCCATGACCGCGTCTCCTGCGTTCGGGTGGGTTACTGTCGCGGCACCAGGTCAAGGCACACCGAGTTGATGCAGTAGCGCAGACCGGTGGGCGGCGGGCCGTCGGGAAACACATGGCCCAGATGGGCATCGCAAGTGGCGCAGGTGACTTCGGTGCGAATCATGCCATGTGAGGTATCGCGGATCTCGACCATCGCGTTGTCGGCGATAGGCTCGTAGAAGCTGGGCCAGCCGCAGCCGGAGTCGAACTTGGCTCTGGAATCGAATAGCGGCTTGTTGCAGCAGATGCAATGGTAGACGCCATCGGTGCGGGTGCTGTTGTACTTGCCGCTGAACGGGCGCTCGGTGCCCTTCAGGCGGCACACGTTGTACTGCTCGGGGTCGAGCATCGCACGCCATTCTTCCAGGGTTTTCTCGATCTTTTCCATCACCAGGCCTCGCTGAATTAAAAACCCCGCACTGCGTCTTTTCGACAACGCGGGTGGCACGTATTATTGCGCCTCATCAGACGTCAGTCTGGCACCCGCGTTACACGCATTTCAAACGTTTTCACAGCGCAATGCGCGGCGATCTTTTCTAATCGGGATCACATCATGCAGGTCAGCAAATCGAACAAGCTCGCCAATGTCTGCTACGACATTCGCGGCCCGGTGCTCAAGCACGCCAAACGCCTGGAGGAGGAAGGCCACCGCATCCTCAAGCTGAACATCGGCAACCCGGCGCCCTTTGGTTTCGAGGCGCCCGACGAGATCCTCCAGGATGTGATCCGCAACCTGCCCACCGCCCAGGGCTACAGCGACTCCAAGGGCCTGTTCAGCGCGCGCAAGGCGGTGATGCAGTACTACCAGCAGAAGCAGGTCGAAGGTGTCGGCATCGAGGACATCTACCTGGGCAACGGCGTGTCCGAGCTGATCGTGATGTCGATGCAGGCCCTGCTCAACAACGGCGACGAGGTGCTGATCCCGGCCCCGGACTACCCGCTGTGGACCGCTGCGGTGAGCCTGGCCGGCGGCAACCCGGTGCACTACCTGTGCGACGAGCAGGCCGACTGGTTCCCCGACCTTGCCGACATCAAGGCCAAGATCACCCCCAACACCAAGGCCATGGTGATCATCAACCCGAACAACCCCACTGGCGCGGTGTACTCGCGCGAGTTGCTGCTGGGCATGCTGGAAATCGCCCGCCAACACAACCTGGTGGTGTTCTCCGACGAGATCTACGACAAGATCCTGTACGACGATGCCGTGCACATCTGCACCGCCTCGCTGGCCCCCGACCTGCTCTGCCTGACCTTCAACGGCCTGTCCAAGTCGTACCGGGTGGCGGGCTTCCGCTCCGGCTGGCTGGCGTTGTCCGGGCCCAAGCAGCACGCCCAGAGCTATATCGAAGGCATCGACATGCTGGCCAACATGCGCCTGTGCGCCAACGTGCCGAGCCAGCACGCCATCCAGACCGCACTGGGCGGCTACCAGAGCATCAATGACCTGGTGCTGCCGCCAGGTCGCCTGCTGGAGCAGCGCAACCGTACCTGGGAGCTGCTCAACGACATTCCAGGGGTCAGCTGCGTCAAGCCGATGGGCGCCCTGTATGCCTTCCCGCGCATCGACCCGAAGGTCTGCCCGATCTTCAATGACGAAAAGTTCGCCCTCGACCTGCTGCTGTCGGAAAAACTGCTGATCGTGCAAGGCACCGCCTTCAACTGGCCGTGGCCCGACCACTTCCGCGTCGTGACCCTGCCACGTGTCGATGACCTGGAGCAGGCGATCGGTCGCATCGGCAATTTCCTCAAGACCTACCAGCAGTAAGCCCGAATGCCTGCCTGCGCCAGCCCTGGCGCAGGCCACGGGCCAACCTCAAGCCTGCCGCTCTGGCTCGCGCACCTGGCATTCTCCGCGCCTGCCCGCACAAGTACACAGTTTGAAATAGTCGCCCGGTTGAATACACGGAGCGCGCACCTTATATACCCCGCATACGCAAGCTTTCTATCCGTCAGGAGAACGTAACAACCATGATGCGCATTTTGCTGTTTGTGGCCACCAACCTTGCGGTCGTGCTGATTGCCAGCATCACCCTGAGCCTGTTCGGCTTCAACGGGTTCATGGCGGCAAACGGGGTTGACCTCAAGCTCGACCAGTTGCTGATTTTCTGCGCTGTGTTCGGCTTTGCCGGCTCGCTGATCTCACTGTTCATCTCCAAGTGGATGGCGAAGATGAGCACCGGTACCCAGATCATCACCCAGCCGCGCACCCACCATGAGCAATGGCTGCTGCAGACCGTCGAAGAGCTTTCCCGCCAGGCAGGCATCAAGATGCCCGAGGTGGGTGTCTTCCCGGCCTACGAGGCCAACGCCTTCGCTACCGGCTGGAATCGCAACGATGCGCTGGTCGCGGTCAGCCAGGGCCTGCTCGAGCGTTTCTCGCGTGATGAAGTCCGCGCCGTGCTGGCCCACGAGATCGGCCACGTCGCCAACGGCGACATGGTGACCCTCGCGCTGGTACAGGGTGTGGTCAACACCTTCGTGATGTTCTTCGCACGCATCATCGGCAATTTCGTCGACAAGGTGATCTTCAAGAACGAAGAAGGCCAGGGCATTGCCTACTACATCGCGACCATCGTTGCCGAACTGGTCCTGGGTATCCTGGCCAGCATCATCGTCATGTGGTTCTCGCGCAAGCGCGAGTTCCGCGCCGACGAAGCCGGCGCCCGCCTGGCCGGCACCAACGCGATGATCGGCGCGCTGCAGCGCCTGCGTTCTGAACAGGGCGTGCCTGTGCACATGCCTGACACCCTGAATGCCTTCGGCATCAATGGTGGCCTCAAGCAGGGCCTGGCAGGTCTGCTGATGAGTCACCCGCCGCTGGAAGATCGTATCGAAGCCCTGCGTCGTCGCGGCTAAGCGAGCAGCAGGCAAACAGGAAGGGCGACCCACGGGTCGCCCTTTTTCATTTCAGCGTTGCAGACGGTACACCCGCTCCAGCAGCCGATCAGCACCCGCCTTGATGAACCTGGGGCTCTGCGCCAACACGTCGTCCTGCGCGGCGATCGCCAACTGCCAATGCTCGCCGAACAGGCGCTCGACCTCTTCATCGGGCACGGCAAAGGGCGGACCGTCAGTAACCGCCTGATCGTAGTCCAGAGTAATCAACAGGCCCTTGCAAGGCGACGGCAGGAGCTGCTGCAGATGCGCCACATACCGCTCGCGCATGGCAGGCGGCAAGGCGATGATCGCGGCACGGTCGTAAAGGCCCGTACAGCCCCGCACGTCACCCGCGGTCAGTGCGAAGAAATCGCCACACCACAACTCGATGCCCTCGCTGCGGTAGACCGTGAAGGCCCCCTGCTGCGAAACCTGCGGCTCCCGCTCATGCTCGGAAAAAAAGTCCTTCACCGCCCGCTCGGACAACTCCACCCCAAGCACGTCGTGGCCTTGCGCGGCCAGCCACGCCATGTCCAGGCTCTTGCCGCACAGCGGCACCAGTACACGGGCACCAGGCGCAATGCCCAGTGCGGGCCAATGCTGCTGCAGATACGGGTTGACCTGCTGCTGGTGAAAGCCGATCAGATCGTTCTCCCAGCGGTTGTGCCAGAACGCGGGCTGCATAACCTTACCTCGATAAATTCGATTAAATACCGCAAAAACTTATATTAGATTTAGATCAATGATCTGCCTGAAGATGGCTGCATATTAACCTTCAGGACCACCCCGATGCTGCCCAGCCTGTTTATCTCCCATGGCTCTCCCATGCTGGCACTGGAACCGGGTGCCAGCGGCCCGGCACTTGCGCGCCTGGCGGCGCAACTGCCGCGCCCCAGAGCGATCGTCGTGATGTCTGCGCACTGGGAAACCACCGAACTGCGCGTGACAAGCAACCCGCACCCACCCACCTGGCACGACTTCGGCGGCTTTCCGGCCGCCTTGTATGCCGTGCAGTACCCTGCCCCCGGCGACCCACAGCTCGCCGAACAGGTAAGGCAACGGCTCAATGAAGCCGGGCTGCCCACAACACTCGACGCCAAGCGGCCTTTCGACCATGGCGCGTGGGTGCCCCTGTCGCTGATGTACCCGGCGGCGGACATACCGGTGGTGCAGGTATCACTGCCCAGCCAGCAAGGCCCGGCGTACCAGCAACAGGTAGGCCAGGCACTGGCGGCCCTGCGCGAGGAAGGCGTGCTGCTGATCGGCTCCGGCAGCATTACCCACAACCTGCGCGAACTCGACTGGCATGCCGGCCCCGAGAGCGTAGAGCCCTGGGCACTGGCGTTTCGCGACTGGATGATCGACAAGCTGGCTGCGGGCGACACGCCGGCCCTGCATGACTATCGCCGGCAGGCGCCGTTTGCGGTGCGCAACCACCCGAGCGACGAGCACCTGCTGCCGCTGTACTTTGCCCGCGGCGCGGGCGAGCGGTTCGCGATCGAGCACCAGGGCTTTACCCTGGGAGCACTGGGAATGGATATCTATCGGTTCGACTGAGGCGGCAGCCCTTTCCCCGGCAAGGCCGGCCCCTACAAGCGAAACAGGCCGCCCAGGCAAAAAAAATCCCCGAACCAGTCGGGGATTTTTCATTTCACTCGAAGATCAATCTTCGCGATAACGACGCAGCTTCAGCTGCTTGCCGGCAACGCGAGTGTCCTTGAGCTTGGTCAGCAGCTTCTCGAGGCCATCTTCCGGCAGCTCGACCAGGCTGAAGCTGTCGCGCACCTGGATGCGACCGATCGCTTCGCGGGCCAGGCCGCCTTCGTTGAGGATCGCACCCAGCAGGTTCTTGGCCGCGATACCGTCACGCGCACCCAGCGCGGTACGGCAACGTGCACGACCTTCACCCAGTGGCATCGGCGCGCGACGCTCACGCTCGCCACGCTCGGAGCGCTCACCGGCAGGACGATCACCACGCGGGGCCGAAGTCGGCACCAGCGGCTGCTCTTTCTCGACGGCTTCCAGGGTCAGCGCCTGGCCATTGGTGGCCTTGCGCAGCAGGGCCGCGGCCAGGGCACGCGGGCTGCAACCGATGTCGGCAGTCAGGCGGTCGAGCAGATCACCGTGGGTAGCTTCTGCATCGGCAACCAGCGGCGCGAGGCTGTTGGTGAGCTTCTTGATGCGCGCGTCCAGTACGGCCTGGGCGTTGGGCAGACGAACTTCGGCAACCTTCTGGCCGGTCACACGCTCGATCACCTGCAGCATGCGGCGCTCACGCGGGGTGACCAGCAGCAGTGCACGACCTTCGCGACCGGCACGGCCGGTACGGCCGATACGGTGAACGTAGGACTCCGGATCGTACGGCATGTCGACGTTGAACACGTGGGTGATGCGCGGTACGTCCAGACCACGGGCAGCGACGTCGGTAGCGACGACGATGTCCAGGCGACCATCCTTGAGCGAGTCGATGACGCGCTCACGCTGGTTCTGGGCGATGTCACCGTTGAGCGCGGCAGCCTTGTAGCCTTTGGCTTCCAGGGCGCTGGCCAGGTCCAGGGTGGCTTGCTTGGTACGTACGAAGGCGATCAGTGCATCGAACTCTTCGACTTCCAGCAGGCGCAGTACCGCCGAGACCTTCTGGTCGGCGTGGACCATCAGGTGTGCCTGCTCGATGGCAGTCACGGTCTGGGTCTTGGTCTGGATCTTGACGTGTTTCGGGTCACGCAGGTGACGCTCGGCGATCGCACGGATCGACTGCGGCAGGGTGGCCGAGAACAGTACGGTCTGGCGGGTTTCCGGCATGGCCTTGAAGATGACTTCCAGGTCGTCCATGAAGCCCAGCTTGAGCATTTCGTCAGCTTCGTCGAGCACCAGGTGATTGACGGTAGCCAGCACCTTCTCGTCGCGACGCAGGTGGTCGCACAGACGGCCAGGGGTAGCGACGACGATCTGCGCGCCGTTACGGATTGCTTTGAGTTGTGGGCCCATCGGGGCACCACCGTATACCGCTACCACGGTAACGCCCGGCATCTGCTTGGCGTAGGTTTCGAATGCGGTAGCTACTTGCAGCGCCAACTCACGGGTTGGCGCCAGGATCAGGGCTTGCGGCTCGCGCTTGCTCGGGTCGATGCGGTGCAGGATTGGCAGAGCGAAGGCAGCGGTTTTACCGGTACCTGTCTGCGCCTGACCGATCATGTCATGACCGGCAAGAATAATCGGGATCGATTGCTGCTGAATGGCCGATGGCTCTTCGTAGCCAGTGGCGATAACGGCGGCAACAATACTTGGATGAAGATCGAGAGCGGCGAAGCCGCCGGTTTCCTGGGTCATGGGTCTGCCTCTAAGTGCATCCGCAAAGACCCATGCTCCAAAGCTGCACATGCCTTGTAAGACCCGAAGGTCACCCTGGCAGCTTTGTCGGCGGGGATTTGCGAAAACGATTGAAGAAAAAAAGGAACGTCAAGGCAGAGTCCGCGGTGCGGACGCGCAGCCGAAGCTGGCTTCGGGGAATTGCACTACCTGAACGAGGTCCGGTAAAAGACCGGCGCGTACTATACCCGATTTCCTGCATCGCGTGAGACTTTTTTACAGGGAAGAGAAGCCCGGAGGCCTCGAATCGACAGCCCTTGCCGATGATCGAGGCCCACGCGTCTGTTGGCGGCGCGGCCGGAGCTGAAACGTTTTATTCAAGATGCCGGTCGGATCACCTCGATCAGGCGCTGCAGGGAGTAGCCCAGGCGCGGTTCAAGAGCCCGGGCGCGCGCGGTGAGCGCCTCCCGGTCGAGGGTCTGGTCGAGGTCGGCGGGCACCAGCAGGATGACGTTGCCCTCCTTCACCGGCAGCTCCCAGTAATGGCGGTGATACAGCCCGCGCAACAGCGCAGCGCCCAGCGGCTTGCCGTCATCGGTGGCCCACTGGTTGATGACCAGCCAGCCGCCGGGGTTAAGGCGCTTCTGGCAGTCTTCGAGAAACTTCCAGGCCAGGTGGCCGACGCCGGGCCCGTGGTCGGTGTAGAGGTCGACGAAGATCAGGTCGGCAGGCTCGGCCGTCTCCAGCAGCTCGACCGCATCACCCACGCGGATGTACAGGCGCGGATCATCGTCCAGCCCCAGGTACTCGATGGCCAGGCGCGGCACCTCGGGACGCAGCTCGATGGCCTCCACGTCCTCCAGGGGCAGGAACTTCAGGCAGGCCTGGGTCAGGGTACCGGCACCCAGGCCGAGAAACAGCGCACTTTCAGGCTCGCAGTGGCACAGCGCGCCCACCAGCATGGCGCGGGTATAGTCGTACTCCAGCCAGCTCGGGTCGGCAGTGAATACGCAGCTCTGCTCGATGGCCTCGCCAAACTCGAGAAAGCGGTAGTCCTCGACTTCCAGCACGCTGATGGTGCCGAACTCGTCGTGCACCTGCGCCAGCAGCCGCTCTACCCGTTCCTCTGTCATGCTCTCTCCCGACACCTGCATGTGCCCAAGCAAAAACGACCATTGTCCGTCAATACAGGCGATGCAACAAGGCAGGGTCCAGGTGTTAGCATGTTCACAGCCCTTTTCCGATAGAAACCGAGCCTGTGATGAGCCAACCCTGGAGTCCCGATAGCTGGCGTGCCCTGCCGATCCAGCAGCAACCGCACTACCCCGATGCAGCGCACCTGCTCAAGGTCGAGCAGACCCTGGCCAGCTACCCGCCGCTGGTGTTCGCCGGCGAGGCGCGCGAGCTGCGCCGCCAGTTCGCCGAAGTGACCGAAGGCCGTGCCTTCCTGCTGCAGGGCGGCGATTGCGCCGAAAGCTTTGCCGAGTTCTCGGCAGCGAAAATCCGCGACACCTTCAAGGTGCTGCTGCAGATGGCCATCGTCATGACCTTTGCCGCCGGCTGCCCGGTGGTCAAGGTGGGGCGCATGGCCGGGCAGTTCGCCAAGCCGCGCTCGTCCAATGACGAAACCATCGGCGAGGTGACCCTGCCGGCCTACCGGGGCGACATCGTCAACGGCATCGGCTTCGACCCTGCCAGCCGCGTGCCCGACCCGGAGCGCCTGCTGCAGGCCTATCACCAGTCCACCGCCAGCCTCAACCTGCTGCGCGCCTTCGCCCAGGGTGGTTTCGCCGACCTGCACCAGGTGCACAAGTGGAACCTGGACTTCATCGCCAACTCGGCGCTGGCCGAAAAGTATAGCCAGCTGGCCGACCGCATCGACGAGACCCTGGCCTTCATGCGCGCCTGCGGCATGGACAGCTCGCCGCAACTGCGCGAAACCAGCTTTTTCACCGCGCACGAGGCGTTGCTGCTCAACTACGAGGAAGCCTTCGTGCGGCGCGACAGCCTGACCGGCGACTACTTCGACTGCTCGGCGCACATGCTCTGGATCGGTGATCGCACCCGTCAGCTGGACGGCGCCCACGTGGAGTTCCTGCGCGGGGTGAACAACCCGATCGGGGTCAAGGTGGGCCCGAGCATGAACACCGAGGAGCTGATCCGCCTGATCGACATCCTCAACCCGGCCAACGACCCGGGCCGGCTCAACCTGATCGTGCGCATGGGGGCCAACAAGGTCGGCGAGCACCTGCCGGGGCTTATCCGCAGCGTCGAGCGCGAGGGGCGCAAGGTACTGTGGAGCTCCGACCCGATGCACGGCAATACCATCAAGGCCAGCAGCGGCTACAAGACCCGCGATTTCGCGCAGATCCTGGGCGAGGTCAAGCAGTTCTTCCAGGTGCACCAGGCCGAAGGCAGCCATGCCGGTGGCATTCACATCGAGATGACCGGTCAGAACGTCACCGAATGCATCGGCGGCGCCCGGCCGATCACCGAAGACGCGCTGTCGGACCGTTACCACACCCACTGCGACCCGCGCATGAACGCCGACCAGTCGCTGGAGCTGGCGTTCCTGATCGCCGAAACGCTCAAGCAGGTACGGCGCTGACACCTGCACGGCCCTCGACGGCCGTGCCGGCTCGACCCGCGGCGGGCTTCAGACCCTGAAGCCCAGCATCAACGCGCACACCACCAGAAACACACAGAACAACGAGCGCAGGACCTTTTCCGGTAGCGCATGAGCCAGCTTCACGCCCCAGCTGATACTCAGCAAGCCGCCCAGTGCCAGTGCGATGCCCATGTTCCAGTCCACATGCTGGTGCAGCCCGTAGGTCAGCAGCGTGACCGAGGTACTGGGCGCCGCCAGTGCCAGCGACAGGCCCTGGGCAACCACCTGGGTGGTGCCGAACACACTGGTCAGCACCGGTGTGGCGACCACCGCGCCCCCTACCCCGAACAGCCCGCCGACCACACCGGCACCCCCGCCCAGCACACCCAGCCAGGGCCAGGGCTGGCGCAACTCGGTCGAAGGCGGCGCGTTGCGAGTGAACATGCGCACCAGGTTCCACACCGTCAGCGCCACCAGAAACACCACGAAGCCGACGCGCATGGCCTGTGCATCCAACCCCACTGCCCAGATCGAGCCGAGCCAGGCGAACACGAAGCCGGCCAGCGACAAGGGCAATGCATGACGCAGCTCGATGCGATTGCGCTGGTGATAGCGCCACAGCGCCAGCAACACGTTCGGCACCACCATCACCAGCGCGGTGCCCTGGGCCAGTTGCTGGTCAAGGCCGAACAGCACGCCCAGCACGGGGATCGCGATCAGGCCGCCGCCGATCCCGAACAGCCCGCCCAAGGTACCCAGCCCTGCTCCCAATACGATGTACATCAACCACTCGACCATGTTCGCCTCTCTGCTCTGCAATAGCGCCATGCTACCGATGGCGGGCTAGCGGGGAAACGCACAGCAACGCACAATGGCTGTGCCCAATTCGCACAAGCAATCACCATGACCCCGGACGCCCTCACCCAACACCTGAGCCTGTTTCTCGATGTGCTCGAAAGCGGCAGCTTTTCTGCCGCGGCGCGGCGCCACCCGCTGACCCCTTCGGCGGTGGCCCGACGCATCGATACCCTGGAGGCCGCCGTGGGCAGCCGCCTGTTCGTGCGCAGCACCCATGCGGTACGCCCCACGCCCGCCGGCAATGCATTCGCCGAACGCGCCCGGCGTATCGTCGAAGAACTGCGTCTGGCCCGCGCCGAGGCCGTGTCGCTGAGCAATGCACCGGAGGGCCTGATCCGCATCGATGCGCCTTCGGCGTTCGGCCGCCGCCACCTGGCACCGGCCATCGCCGATTTTCTGGTGGCGTACCCGGGCCTGGATGTACAACTGCGCCTGATCGACAGCTTCGTCGACCTGCAGGGCGCGCACCTGGGCGAAGTCGACCTGGTGCTGCGTGCAGGCCCTCTGGCCGATACCCGGCTGGTGGCAACACCGCTGGCGTACATGGTGCGCATTGCCTGCGCCAGCCCCGCCTACCTGCAGGCCCGCGGCGTGCCTGCCAGCCCCTGCGACCTGCCAGAGCACGACGGGCTGGACTGGGATGGCCTGGCCCCACCCTTCGCCTGGCGCTTCGCGGTGGACGGGCAGATGCGTCTGCTGCGCCCCTCGCGCATGCGCATGAGCGCCAACAACGCCGAGACCCTGCTGTTCGGCGCCCTGGCGGGCCTGGGCATCGCGCACCTGCCCACCTGGCTGATCAGCGAGTACCTGCTGCGCGGCGACCTGCTGCCGCTGTTCTGCGAGAACGGGCTGCCCCCGGCCGAAACCAGCGGTGTCTATGCATTGCGCCTTGAACATGAAACGAACTCTCGCAGCCGTTTGCTGCTCGAATTCCTCAAGAGCCGCTTCAGCCCCATCCCTCCCTGGGACCTGGCACTGCAGAGCGAGCTGCGCTGGCAATAGCGCGCATAGCATGCGCGCCACCATTTCATGGACCAGATAGAAAGGAGCCGCATGAACGCCACCTCCAAAGCGCCCGTTTACGATGAGCTGCTGCTCGACAATCAGGTGTGCTTCGCCCTGCACTCCACATCACTGCTCATGACCAAGGTGTACAAGCCACTGCTGCAGGCACTGGGCCTGACCTACCCGCAGTACCTGGCCATGCTGGTGCTATGGGAGCAGGACGGGCTGACCGTCGGCGAAATCAGCCATCGCCTGCTGACCGACCCCGGCTCGCTCACGCCCTTGCTCAAGCGCCTGGAAGCCGAGGGCCTGCTCAAGCGCACCCGCAGCCGCGAGGACGAGCGCGTGGTGATCGTGCAACTGACTGCCCAGGGGCGTGCCCTGCAAGCACAGGCACGCTCGATCCCGCCGTGCATCCTGGGCGCCAGCGGCCACTCGCTGGAGCGCCTGCAACGCTTGCAGGCCGAGCTGCTGGCGCTGCGCGACAACCTGCAGAACAGCCTCTGACGGCGCCGCAGCTGCGCAGGCAGGGCATAAAAAAACCCGGCCTTGGCCGGGTTTTCGTGTTCGCGCAGATCGCCAGGTTTAAACCTTGGCGCGGCCCTTGTAGGAGCCACCTTCGCGGGTGTCGATCTCGATCCAGTCACCGATCTCGATGAAGTCGGCAACCGACAGCTCGGTACCGTTCTTCAGTTTGGCAGGCTTCATGACCTTGCCGGAGGTATCGCCACGGGCGGAACCTTCGGTGTAGTCGACCTGACGCACGATGGTGGTCGGCAGCTCTACGGAAACCAGGCGGTCTTCGAAGAATACGGCTTCGCATACATCGGTCATGCCTTCTTCAACGAAAGGCAGAACGCTTTCGATGTCTTCGGCGTTCAGCTCGTACATGGTGTAGTCGGTGGTGTCCATGAACGTGTAGGTGTCGCCGCTGATGAAGGACAGGGTCGCTTCTTTGCGGTCGAGGATCACGTCGTCCAGCTTGTCGTCGGCGCTGTAGACGGTTTCGGTCTTGTAGCCGGTCAGCAGGTTTTTCAGCTTGGTCTTCATGATCGCGCTGTTACGGCCCGATTTGGTGAATTCAGCTTTCTGAACCAGCCAAGGGTCGTTGTCGATACGGATCACGGTACCGGGTTTCAGCTCTTTACCAGTTTTCATTGCGAGATATCCGAATTTGGATGGATTTACAAAAATCGAGGCCGCATATCATAGCGAATTTCGACAAAACTGTACCAGCGCCGTGGCAAGGTCCGGCTGAGCGGCCTGCGCGGCGCACCAGCGCTCGGCGTGGGCGCTCAGTTCCGGCCAGTGCGCCAGCAGCTCGCGCCACGCCTGGCCCATGTCGCGATCCATGTTCCAGGCCCGCCACAGCGCCACCAGCGCGGCGGCTGCCGGGGCCGACAGGCCCTGGGTGTAATGGTCCAGAAAGGCCTCGAGCTTTTCCCAGTGGGCGTACTCTTCCTGCACATAGATATGCCACAGCAGTGGCCGCCCGGCCCACTGAGCACGCACGAACGAGTCCTCGCCGCGCACCGCATTGAACTCGCAGCACCACAGCAGCCGATCATAGTCATCCTGGCTGACGAAGGGCAGGATCTGCACCGTCAGCGCCCCACGCTGCGTCACACTGCCCACCCCCAGCCCGCTCTCGCCCAGCCAGGCCTGCACATCCCCCAGGATGCGCCCCTCGGGCACCAGCAGGTGACTGGGGCGGGTGTCGGCGGCCAGCACATCGAGCCAACTGGCCAGGCCCGGGTTCTCATAGGCGAACAACGAGATCAGCCGTGCACCCTCATGCACCCTCACGCCCAGGCCGCGCAGGAATGCCTGACGGGCCTGCGGGTCGTCTTCGAACGCCTTGCGCCGCGTCAGCAACGTGGCTTCGCGCAGCAACCCGCCGGTACCGGGCGTGAACCCCGGAAAGAAGAACACCTTGCGCAGGCCATTGGCCTGGGGCGACGGCAGGCCGTGGCAGCCTTCCACCCAGCCCTCGGCGCTCAGGTACTCCAGGTTCAGCCACACTGCCGGCACGGTGCGGTCCCGCATGGCCTGGACATAGGCCGCTGGCAAGTGGCAGCCGAAGGCGCCGATCACCACGTCCGGAACTGCCGTCGGCTGCCAGTCGGCCGGCCACAGGCACACCTCGACGCCTTGCTGCCATTGCTGCCGGGCCTGGGCGTCCGCCTCGGGGCACAGGCGCACGAAGGCCGCCAGTTCATCCACCCACAGGCGCACCGCCACGTCGTGTTCGGCCACCAGTTGCCGGGCCAGGCGCCAGGTGACGCCGATGTCGCCATAGTTGTCGACGACGCAACAGAAGATATCCCAGGTCGGTTTCATGGCAGGCACCTCGCGTTGAGCCGGAAACAAAAAGCGCCGATTGTCCGGGTTAATCATTGCAGACAACAGTAGCGAGGCTGAATAAAACCCGCGCTGCATGCGACAATCGCCGCCATTGTCCTGGCCAGGAGGCTGCCATGTCGTACCGTGCGCGTCGCCGTGAACTGAAAATTTCGCAAAACCCGCTGCAACTGATCCTGTGCGTGGCCATCGGCCTGTGGCTGGGTTTCGTCGCCATCATGTTGACCCTGTGGCTGGGCTGGCAGTACCTGCCCGACCTGCGCCAGCCACTGCACGAGGTGATCGCCCCGCCCGCGCCGGCCGTGGCGCCGCAGCAGTCGCCGGAGCAGAACCGCATGTTCGAGCAGTACAAGCAGATCCTGCACGATCAGGCGGTGCAGCAGGCCGAGGAGCAGGCCCAGGGCAGCCCGCGCAACCTGTCCAACCCCAGATGCCAGTTCTGGCTGCAACAGAACCGTACCGCCCCCACCGAGAAAAGCCGCGCCAATGTCCTTGAGTTCTGCAACTGAGATGAACAAGACCGACCTGCTGGCGCGCATCATCGAGCGCCTGGGCGTCGACCTCGACGTGGCGCAACGTGCTGCGCAGACCGCGTATGAGGCGGCCACTGCCGAGGAGAACATCGCCGAGAACAAGTACGACACCCTCGGCCTGGAAGCCTCGTACCTGGCCACCGGGCAGGCCCGGCGCATGGAGGAGATTCGCCAGGCACGGCTGGCGTACCAGCAACTGACCCTGCGCGACTACGACCCCGAGGCCGGCGTGCAACTGAGCAACCTGGTGCTGCTGGCCGACGAACAGGATCGCCAGCAGCGCGTGTTCCTGGGGCCGGAAGCGGCAGGGCTGAAAATCGGCGAAGGGCAGGCGCTGATCACGGTGATCACCCCGCGCTCACCTTTGGGGCAAAGCCTGATGGGCAAGCTCGAGGGCGACGAGGTGGTGCTGGTACTGGGCAATGGGCGCCAGGTCTACGAACTGGTGGAAGTGCTCTGAAGCACTTCGCTGGCTTGCCAGCAAAGAGGCTGCCACGGCTAATGGCTTGCCCTTGCCGCCAGGTTCTGCTCCAGCAACTGGACGAAGGCCCGCGCCGCCGGCGTCGGGGTGGTCGACCAGATCGCGTACAGGTGGCGCACCGGGGCATCGCACACCGGTACTGCGGCTACGCCCTTGAAGCCTGCGGCGATCCTTGCCGGCACCAGCCCCAGGGCCAGGCCACGCTGCACGAACTTCTCGATCAGGCCGATACTGCCCACCTCGAACTGCACCCGATGACGCACCCCTGCGGCGGCAAATGCCTCGTCGGTCTGTCGACGCGCGCCGCTGCCAGCCTGGAAGTCCACCAGAGGCTGGTCTTCCAGTTGCTCCAGCGCCAGACGCCCGATGCCTGCCAGCGGGTGCTGCAGCGGCAGCACCGCCACCAGCTCCTCGGCCGCCAGCAGGCGCGACGCCACCCCCTCCAGCGGCTCCCCCGGCCAGACGCCGATGAACGCCACATCCAGGCGCCGTTCGCGCACATCGGCAATCAGCAGCTCGCTCTTGCCGATCAGCCAGCGAATGTCCACCTGCGGGTACTGCCCGTGAAAACCGGCCAGCAGGTCCACCAGGTCCAGCTCGGTCAGCGAGCTGATCTCGCCGATGGACAAGCGCCCGCGCACTTCGCCACAGGCTGCGGCCACGTCCTCGGCGATGCGCCGGGTGGCCTCCAGCGCCGTGCGTGCGCTGAGCACGAAGGCTTCGCCGGCAGGTGTAAGGCGCACCCGGCGCGAGCTGCGCTCGAACAGCAAGGTGCCCAGTTGCGACTCCAGGCGCGCCACCTGATGACTCAAAGCCGACTGCACCACATGACAACGTTCGGCCGCACGGGTGAAACTACCGGTATCGGCCACCGCCAGCGCGTATTCGATCTGCTTGAGGTTCATCTTTCCATCTGCATAAGAGATTGATGGGATCTAAACGATTCATTGGCGTCATGCTAGCGCATTTTCGATAATGCACTCCCCTTCCCCCCTGACAACGAGACGGTCCATGGCCCCCGCCACAACTCACCTGAGCCGCGCCCTGATTCTGCTGATGGCCACCGCCACCGGCCTGGCCGTGGCCAGCAACTACTATGCGCAGCCCTTGCTGCACAGCATCGCTCAGCATTTCGGCCTGACCACCGCCACCGCCGGCAGCATCGTGATTGCCGCCCAGCTGAGCTACGGCGCCGGCCTGTTGCTGCTGGCGCCGCTGGGTGACCTGTTCGAACAACGCCGCCTGATCGTCAGCATGATCGCCATCGCCACGGTCGGCCTGCTGATCAGCGCCTTCGCCCCCAGCCTGATGTGGCTGCTGATCGGCACCACCCTGACCGGGCTGTTCTCGGTGGTGGCGCAGGTACTGGTGCCGATGGCCGCCGGCCTGAGCGACCCGTCCGAGCGCGGGCGAGTGGTCGGCACGCTGATGAGCGGTCTGCTGCTGGGCATTCTGCTGGCGCGCACCGCTGCCGGGTTCATGGCGACCCTGGGTGACTGGCGCAGCATCTACCTGCTGGCCGCTGCGCTCATGGCCCTGAGCGCCATCGCCCTGGCCAGGGCCCTGCCCGAGCGCCACCAGCACGCCGGGCTCAAGTACCCCGCACTGATCGGTTCGGTGTTCCGCCTGTTCGTGGATGAGCCGGTGCTGCGCCTGCGCTCGTTGCTGGGGCTGCTGTCGTTCTGCCTGTTCGCGCTGTTCTGGACACCCCTGGCGTTTCTGCTGGCAGCCGAGCCTTACCACTACTCAGATGCAGTGATCGGGCTGTTCGGCCTGGCCGGTGCTGCCGGCGCGCTGGCCGCCAACTGGGCCGGGCGCCTGGCCGACCGCGGCAAGGGCTCGCTGGGCACCACCGTGGGGCTGCTGGCCCTGGTGCTGGCCTGGGTACCGCTGGCCTTCGCCCAGGTGTCGCTCGCCGCCCTGCTGATTGGCGTGCTGGTGCTCGACCTGGCGGTACAGCTGGTGCACGTGAGCAACCAGAACGCGGTGATCGCCCTGCGCCCCGAGGCGCGCAACCGACTCAATGCCGGGTACATCACCTGCTACTTCATCGGTGGCGCACTGGGCTCGCTGTTGGGTACGCAGTTGTTCCAGGCCCACGGCTGGAACGGCATCGTGGTGGCGGGGCTGGTGATCGGCGGCGTGGCGCTGGTGGTGTGGCTGTGGGTGGAGCGCCGCTCGGCTCAGGTGAAGGCCGCGTAACGGCGTTCGCCAGCAAGGCTGGCTCCTACCCGCAGGCCCCCTTCAGGTAACATGGCGCCCCGCCTGCCGGCGCGCCTGTTGCTGGCCTTCAAGGAACCTGCGCATGACCCTGCACCACCCTCGCCTGCCCCTGGGGCTGCTGAGCCTCGGCCTGGCCCTGAGCTCGTCCACCACCCTGGCCGACAGCGGCATCACCCTCGCGCCCCTGAGCGTGTCCGATGTGCTCGAGGACGGCTACCAGCCACGCCAGGCCTCGGTGGCCGGCTTTGGCGCGGCGCCGTTGCTCGACACCCCCGCCTCGGTGTCGGTGTTCACCGAACAGTTGCTGCAGGACCGCCAGGTGCGCCTGCTCAGCGAGGTGCTGCAAAGCGATGCCTCGGTCGGCGAGAGCTATGCGCCCATCGGCTACTACGAGAACTTCAACGTGCGCGGCTTCGAACTGGACGCCGCCCACAGCTACACCATCAACGGCCAGACCATCGCCGGCGAGCAGAACGTGGCGCTCGAGAACAAGCAGCAGGTCGAGTTGCTCAAGGGGCTGTCGGGCCTGCAAAGCGGAGTAGCCGAACCCGGCGGGCTGATCAACTATGTGACCAAGCGCCCGCAGGACATCCGTTCGCTCACGGTATCGAGCACGGCCCTGGGCGAGCGCTACATCGCCACCGACCTGGGCGGCTGGTTTGGCAGCGAACGCCAGTTCGGCCTGCGCGCAAACCTGGCCCATGAAGATATCCGCTCCTACGTCGACCATGCCGACGGCCAGCGCGACTTCGCTTCGCTGGCCTTCGACTGGCAAGTGAACCCGGATGCGCTGCTGCAACTGGATGTCGAGTACCAGCAGCGCGAGCAGCGCTCGGTGCCCGGCTACCAGTTGCTCGGCGGCAACCGCCTGCCCCACGGCATCGACCCCGACGATCGCCTGGCCTATCAGCACTGGGCCAAGCCGGTGCAGATCGACTCGCTGAACCTGGGCGGTCGCTTCGAATACCGCTTCAGCGACACCTGGACCGGCAGCGTGAGCGCTTCGCGCAGTCGCGTGGTGATCGACGACTACAGCGCGTTCGCCTGGGGCTGCTACGGCGCGGCGAGCTGCGCAGGCTCGAAGGTGCCGAACTACTTCAGCCCCGAGGGCGACTACGACATCTACGACTACCGCAGCCCGGACGATACCCGGCGCACCGACGAGGCACAAGTCACTCTCAACGGCTTGTTTGCCCTGGCGGGCCTGGAGCACGAGCTGACGGTCGGCAGCAGCGCGCAACGGCGCACTGTCGACCAGCGACCGACGTTCAACGAGTGGATCGGCAGCGGCAACATCTACCAGCCTACGCCGGCACTGGAGCCCTTCGACGGCAGCCCGGGCCACCGCGAACGCCGCCTCGACAGCCGCCAGTACGGCCTGTTCGCCAGCGACCGGATCAGCTTCGACGAACACTGGCAGACGGTACTCGGTGCGCGCGTTGTACGCCTGGACGAGCAGGCCTTTGGTGAAGACGGCAACCTGCGCCGGCATACCCGGCAATATGAACTGCTGCCCAACGCCGCACTGATCTACAAGCCGCGCGCGGACATTTCGCTGTACGCCAGCTACAGCAAGGGGCTGTCGTCGGGCAATGCCGCGCCGTGGTTCACGCTCAACAGCCAGGACATCCTGGCCCCCACCACGTCACGCCAGCTCGAACTGGGTATCAAGCGTGAATGGCAGCGCATGAGCCTGAGCGCGGCGCTGTTCCAGCTGCGCCAGGGGTATCAGTATGCCCAGCCGGACGGCAGCGGTGACTTCACCTACGTGCAGCAGGGGCAGCAGAAGAACACTGGCCTGGAGCTGGCGGCCAGCGGCTGGGTAACGTCGAACCTGCAGATCAACGCCAGTGCCGCGGCCATTCGTGCACGGGTCGGCGGCAGCGGCACGCGGGCGTACGACGACCATCAGGCGCTGAATGTGCCGAACCTGCGCGCGGCGCTGCAGGCCGACTACAGCCTCCCGGGAGTACCGGGGTTGGCGCTGCTGGGTGGGGCGCGCTACAGCGCGAGCAAGTATGCCAACCAGGCAGGTACGGTGGCGGTGGGTGGCTATGCGGTGTTCGACATTGGCAGCCGCTATCGCACGCGCATCGGCGGGTATGACACGGTGCTGCGCCTGACAGTGGATAACGTGTTCGATCGGCGCTACTGGAGGGACGCGGGGGAATATCTGGGCGACGGCTACCTGTTTCAGGGCGCGCCGCGAACTGCGCGGGTGTCGGCTGCTGTGAGCTTCTGAGAATGCGTTCGCCGGCAAGGCCGGCTCCTGCACAGGCGTTCGCCTTGCCTGCAGAAGCCAGCCTGGCTGGCGAACAGCGCGCCGCCGATCAGAACGGCTCGCTGCCCTCGCGGAACTGCACTTCCAGTATCCCGGCGATTTCGCTCAGGTCGGCCGCCGCGGCCGGAGTGGTGATGAAGCCGCTGTAGCAGTCCTCCAGCGTCGACCAGTTCCACAGCACCAGGCCCTGCTTCTGAAGCTCGGCATGGGCCAGCACCATCAGTTGCGACACGCTGTGGTTTTCCAGGAAGTCTTCATCTTCCGGGTCATCCACGCCAAAGGTCACCTGGGCGTCACGTGCTTCTGCCAGTTGCTGGACGCTTTGCACGAACGACTCGGTGTCCTTCCAGTCGACGTAGAACACCGACTCCCAGTCGGCGATGTCCTTGACCATCCACATCAGTTGCTTGGGATCGTCCTCGAACTCTTCGATGTCATCCTCGTCCAGCTCCAGCTCGCGAAACGCCTGAAGATGCTCGGCGGCCATTTCGGGCGTGGGGCTGACAAGAGCAATCAATTGCTCGGCGGCAAGAATCTGCTGTTCGGAAAAGCACTCTGCAAGCATCTGAAACTTCCTTTTCAATGGCCCAACAAAAAGCCCCCGGACTCTTTCAAGTTCGGGGGCTCTTCGCGTATCTGAATATGGCGGTGAAGAAGGGATTCGAACCCTTGATACAGTTTCCTGTATACACACTTTCCAGGCGTGCTCCTTCAGCCACTCGGACACTTCACCGGTTCTCGCCAAGCTGTTCAGCCTGTCGAGGCGCGCTAATGTAGTCGAAAGCACTTTGAATGGCAAAGGTTTTTTTCAGAATATTCATGCGCTTAAGCCAGCAGTGGCAAAGCTGCCAATCTCTGGCGTGGTTCGGCTGTGGTCCATGCACGAAGCCCGTGGTGCCGGGGCCGGCGTGCTGCGCCTGACTCATCGGTCAGCCTTGGTGCTTTACCTGACCGCGGCAGCTGGGTAACGTCAGCCCCACTCCACCTAAAGGAACTCTGTCATGAGTGAGCTGGTTACCTACCAACTGGAAGACGGCATCGCGACGCTGACCCTGAACAACGGCAAGGTCAACGCCATTTCACCGGACGTGATCGCAGCCTTCAACGATGCACTGGACCGTGCCGTGCAGGATCGCGCCGTCGTCATCCTCACCGGCCAGCCGGGCATCCTCTCCGGTGGCTACGACCTCAAGGTGATGACCTCTGGGCCACAGGCCTCCATCGCGCTGGTGACCGCCGGCTCGACGCTCTCCCGGCGCCTGCTGTCGCATCCGTTCCCGGTGATCGTCGCCTGCCCTGGCCACGCCGTGGCCAAGGGTGCATTCCTGCTGCTGTCGGCCGACTACCGCATCGGCGTCGAAGGCCCGTTCCGCATCGGCCTGAATGAAGTGCAGATCGGCATGACCATGCACCACGCCGGCATCGAGCTGGCGCGTGATCGCCTGCGTCGCTCGGCCTTCCACCGCTCGGTCATCAATGCCGAGATGTTCGACCCGGCCAGTGCCGTGGATGCCGGCTTCCTCGACAAGGTGGTGCCGGTGGAGCAGTTGCACGCAACCGCCCTGGCAGCGGCGCAGCAACTCAAGACCATCAACATGAACGCGCACAAGAAGACCAAGCTCAAGGTGCGCAAGGCGCTGCTGGACCTGCTGGACGACGCGATCATTCGCGACCAGGAACACCCGGTCTGATAGCGGGTCGCGTCATTCGCCGGCAAGGCCAGCTCCTGCAGGGGACGCAACCGTTGCAGGAGCCGGCCTTGCCGGCGAAGCTTTAAGTTTGCCCCGGGCTGTGCACAACCGTACACTGCGCCGCGTTTTGTCCGGGGTTAACCACAATGCTGTTTCTGATCCGCATGCCCCTCCTGGGCCTGCATTTTGTTCTGGTAGGCATACTGGGTGTGCTCATCGGCCTGTGTCGGCCTTTCAACCCCGACAACAGCCGCGTGTTCGCGCGCCTGTATGGCTGGCCCGCCACCTGGCTGATGCGCCTGCAGGTACAGGCCGAAGTCGGCCCGCTGTTCGACCAGCCCCCGGGCTGCGTGATCGTGGCCAACCACCAATCCAACCATGACCTGTTCGTGCTCGGTCACGTGGTGCCGCCGCGCACGGTGTGCATCGGCAAGAAGAGCCTCAAATGGATCCCCCTGTTCGGCCAACTGTTCTGGCTGGGCGGCAATGTGCTGGTCGATCGCAGCAACGCCTACCAGGCCCGACGCGCCATGCAGACCACCACCCGCACCCTGCAGGAACAGGACACCTCGATCTGGGTATTCCCCGAGGGCACGCGCAACGCCGGCGATCGGTTGCTGGCCTTCAAGAAGGGCGCGTTCCACATGGCCATCGAAGCCGGCGTGCCCATCGTGCCGGTGTGCGTGAGCCGCTACGCCAGGCGCCTGAACCTCAACGGCTGGCGCAAGCAGAAGGTGATCATCCGCTCGCTGGCGCCGATCTCCACCACCGGCATGACCCACCAGGATGTTCCCGCCCTGGCCGAGCAGTGCCGCGAACAGATGCAGCGCTGCATCGACCTGATGGAAAAAGAACTGCAGGCCAGCCGCGCAGTTGCCGATTTGTCGTAGTCATACCAAGCTAGGGGCATGACAACGGGGGAAAGGCACAACCATGGGTCGAGTCGTAGCGGCAGCGGTCTACAGCGCCGGTAGAAAAGTCACCAACATCAGCCTCGACGAGGGCGCCGAGTGGGCCAGCAAACCGGGGCACTTCGTGTGGATCGGGCTGGAAGAGCCCTCCGCGCAGGAACTGGCCAATCTGCAGCGCCAGTTCAACCTGCATGAACTGGCAATCGAGGATGCGCTGGAAAAGCACAGCCGGCCGAAGCTTGAAACCTTCGGCGATGCCTTGTTCATCGTGACCTATTCGCCGGTACGCCAGGACGGCAGGCTGGAGTTCATCGAAACGCATATCTTTGCCGGCAACGGCTACATCATCACCTGCCGCAACGGCCATTCCAAATCCTATGCCCTGGTACGCCAGCGCTGCGAGGCCCGGCCGCTGCTGCTCGAGCACGGCGAAGACTTCGTGCTGTATGCACTGCTCGACTTCGTCACTGAAAACTACCAGCCGGTGAGCGAGGCGATTCACAGCGAGATCGAAGAGCTGGAAAACAACGTACTCAGCAGTTCGCTGCAGGAAGACGATATCCGCCGCCTGCACGGCCTGCGTCGCGACATCCTGCGCCTGCGCCGCTATGTGGCACCGATGGTCGAGATCAGCGAAGAGCTGCAGCGCCTGGCCTTCCCCTTCATCGACAAGAACATGCGCCCGTATTTTCGCGACGTGCAGATCCACGTGACGCGGCAGATGGAAGACCTGTCGAGCATCCGCGACATCGCCAGCCAGACCATCGAGATCGGCATGCTGCTGGAGTCGTCACGCCAGAGCATCACCCAGCGCAAGTTCGCCGCCTGGGCGGCGATCCTGGCCTTCCCCACCGCCGTGGCGGGCATCTACGGGATGAACTTTCAGAACATGCCGGAGCTGAGCTGGCACTACGGCTACTTCACCGTGCTGGGGGTCATCGCCCTGGGCTGCACGGCACTGTTCGCCAGCTTCAAGCGCTCCGGCTGGCTGTAGGCCTCAGGCCGCGCTGCCCTGTGGCTTGTGCGCGACAAAGCGCATCATCCACTCGGCCACCGTGGTGCCCTGGTGTTGCTGGTCGAGGCTGGCCACGCCCTTGCTGTAGACCTCCGGGCCCAGGTGCTGCTGGCGCAGCTCGAGCAAGGCACGGGAATAGTCGTGGATGAACTCGGGGTGGCCCTGGAAGCACAGCACCTGGTCGCCAATGTGATAGGCGGCATAGGGGCAGAAGTCGCTGGAGGCGATCACCGTGGCGTTTTCGGGCAACTGGGTAACCTGGTCCTGGTGGCTGATCAGCAGGGTCAGTTCCTCCACCTGCGGGCTCATCCACGGCGCCTTGGCCGCCATCACGTAGCGGTGGGTTCCCACCCCCCAGCCCTGGTGCGCGCGCTCGCTGCGCCCGCCCAGCAACAGGGCCAGCAACTGGTGGCCGAAGCATACGCCCAGCAGCTTGTCGCCGCGCTTGTAGCGGTCCAGCAGAAAGGTCTTGAGCCTGGCGATCCACGGGTCGTCGCCAAACGAGTCGGCCTTGCTGCCGGTCACCAGGTAGGCGTCGAACACCTCGTCGTCGTCGGGGTATTCACCGTTCATCACGTTGTACACGCGAAATTCGGCGGCAATCGGCTGATGGGTGAACAGGTGCTCGAACATCCGTCCGTAGCCCTGATACTGATCGACCAGCTCGGGTCGCAGGACATCGGTTTCCAGGATGCAGATGCGTAACGACATAGATTTAGTCCCGAACGACATGAGGCACAAAGTGTCGCTAGAGCCTGCCGCGAATGGCGCTCGGAGGCAAGTGTTCACTCGGACGAACGGTCACACTGTGCAGGCCATGCCCCGGAGCGCACGCACGTGTCTAGCTGAAGGGATGGTCGCCGGATGGCCCTTGGCCTCATAGCAGTAGGGCCTTAGAACCCACCATTTAATACGAAAGCGTTCTAAAACACGGGTGACGTTGACCCTAAGGTTAGTTGTATATCGAAGCAAAGCAGGTCCGATGCGGGGGCAACGCGGACATTTCGACAGCGCTCGCGGGTTATCACGGACCCTGGCCAAGGACGCCACACGGCATTCAGGAATAACAACAAAAAGGCAGACCGCCATGTTCAAGCACTCCAAAGTACGTCAAGCCGGCCTCATCCTCTTCGCCACGACGCTGCTGCTGATCGTGCCCAACCTCACACGACTGTTCGGCTGAAGCCCACCCGTTCTGTAACCAGGCATCATCGCAACGCTGGTGTATCCTGCCGGCCTGAATGGTTGGAGAGCACCCGATGCGTCATTGCCTTGCCCTGATCCTGCTGTTGAGCCTGCCCCTGCACGCCGCACAGCTGACCCTGAACCTGGGCGGCGCCGAGCGCCAGTGGAGCACCGCTCAACTGCTGGCTCACCCGCAGGCGCGGGATATCCGCATCGACGGTGACGTTTCCTACAAGAAGACCATGCACTACCGCGCCGTGCCCATGGTGGCGCTGCTGGAGGGCGTAGCCCCCGGCGATCATCTGCAGGCCGTGGCGCTGGATGGCTTTGCCGCCGAACTGCCCGCTGCCCCGTTGCTCGGCAACGGCCCGGCACGCGCCTGGCTGGCCATCGAGGACCCCGCCCACCCATGGCCAGCCCTGAGCAAGGGCAAAGGCAGCGCCGGGCCCTTCTACCTGGTGTGGACCCAACCGCAGGCAGGCCGGATCAGCCCCGAACAATGGCCTTTCCAGCTTGCCACCATTCGCCGCCTGGCCCCTGTGGCATCGCGCTTCCCGGCACTGCTGCCAGACCCGCAACTGCGTGAGAACGACCCGGTCAACCTGGGCTTTGCCGTGTTTCAGAAAAACTGCCTGGCCTGCCACCGACTCAACGGTGCCGGCGATGCGCAGTTCGGGCCCGACCTGAACATGCCCTTCAACCCCACCGAGTACTTCCAGCCGGCGTTCTTGCGCCGATACATCCGCAACCCGCAAAGCCTGCGCCAGTGGCCACAGGCGCGCATGCCCGGCTTTGCCGAAACGGTGATCAGCGACGCAGAACTGGACCAGTTGCTGGGGTACCTGGCGCACATGGCCAGCCGCAAGCGGTCCGGGGTGGAAGTACCCTGAAAATGGATGGGGGCGGCATGGCCGCCCCGCGGATACACAGGCTCAGGCGAGCAGTCGCTCCTGCTTGACGCCCCAGCCCTGTATCTGGCCGCCCAAAGGGGAAACTGCCAGCTCGAAGTCATGCTCGAACTCGCCGATGCCGCCATAGGTGGCGAACATCAGTTTGCTCAACTCCAGCTGCCACCCCTCGTCGCTTTCGCGTACCTGGGTGTTGATCGATTCACCACGAAACTTGCCTGCGGCCCTGCGCGCCCGCTCCTCGTCCGGGAACACCGCATAGAACTCGATGGGATGGATCTGGGCAAAATCGAAACCGCCTTCTTTCATGCGGCGTAGAACCGTGCTGCTGATGTCCTCATACGGGCTGCTCATGAATCGTCCTCCTCGTCGCGATGGATAGACTTTCAGTGCATTACGCACTGACCCACCCTGCCAAACGTGGGTGGGCAACTCGAGCGGATGTAGCGGATGCAGCGATGGTTTAAGGGAAAAGGGCCGGCTGGGTAAATAACCCGTGACCCTGGCTGCAGACTAGCGCCAATCATAAGGGTATGCCAGTAGCGCGAGCGCTCAGGGCTGTTCTTTGATTTCCTTGATCTCCACGCCGCTGTCCTGCTTCAGCCATTCGGCAGTGGGCATCGACACGCGGCCCTCGAAATCATTGAGGTCCGCCTTGTCCACGACAGGATAGAGGTGGGCGCGAATCACCCGAGCCGCCTCTTCGATACTGGGCTGCTGCTCGGCGTCAAACGACAGCGAGGTCCTTTCGCCTTTCTGGTCAACAAAGGTAATTACCCACGCTTTCATTGGATTCTCCTCAGTAACGCGACTCAGGGTGAATCAGCCTTACCTTCCGTTGACCCCGCGCCTGGGCGGTTGTTCAGTCGGCCTGCGGCGCAAAACGATGGCCGCCCGGCAGCGCCCGGATGCTTTTCAGGGTCTGCAGCATATCGACGCGGGTGCGCTCGAACGCAAGCTGCGGCTGGGAATGATCATCGAGCACCGTCAGCCCCACGCCAGGCTGGTATCCAGTGGGCGGAGCGTCGCCGTCGAGCGTGAACGTTTCGTAATCCACCGGCTTGTGGTACGCATCATAGGCCTTGTAGCGCGCACCGCGAAGGTTGCCGTCGAGGGCGCCGACAAGCACGCGCAGCGGGCCGAAGATGTCGGTCTGGACGAGCGTTGGAAACCGCCTGGAGATCACCTGCTCCAACAGCTTCGGCATGAAATCGGCGTCTTTCCTGATCTCGCGCCCCATGCTCAGGCGGTGCAGCAGGTTCGGGTTGCCCACGGGGTTGAAGCCCAGCGTTATCGAATGATGCGGGGCGCCATCGTCGGCAATGAACCCGAACGGCAGGCAAAAGCCGCGCTGCTGCGGGATTTCGTATTGCTCGCGGGTTCGAAAGGCCGCCAGCAAGGCACGTGCCCTGGGCTCGACACGTTCCAGTGAGACCGGTACGCCGGCAGCGTCCGACCCTGCATGAAATACAAAGCGATAGATGCGCTGGTTACGCCAGAGATGGGCCGTCATCTCACCCGGCACCCAGTCGGCGAACGTATCTGCTATCCCCAGGTCCAGAAAGCGCTCTTGCTCGAATAATGCGTCGGTCGGCCACTTGGCCTGTTCCTCGAGATAAGCTGCGCGTTCAGCCTCCAGTTTGACGGTGGGGCGCCCCGTGGCCGAGAACTCGCGGATCATGTCGTTGAGTACGAACAACTCGGTGCTCACCCAGTTGATTCGCGTAATGGTGTCGTCCAGGGCGCGATGCTGTTCAAGCAACGCGGAATAGTCTTCGTCGTCAGCCTTTTTTGCATCGATCTGGGCTTGCAGCGCGTCGATCTGCGCACGTACCACGCGTGTTTGCGCCGAACCGCGATTAGGCCCGTGGATAAGCTGCAGGCGATCGAAGACATTGCGATCCGTCACGGGGCTGACTTCGATCTTCACCAGGTAGGCCTGCTCGGGTGTCACGCCCTCGCCATACATGATCTGCTGGCCACCCGGGGCGATGGTTGGGCGCACGGGGTCGAAGTCCGGCTTTTGCCAGTAGCCCCCGGCAAGGTGCCAGGCAATCTCCTTGGGCACATCGAACTGCACCCGTCCCATGCACTCGGTACGCCAACCCGGCGGCGTCTGGTAATCCGGCTCACCCAGCGCCGACAGGGGCGCTGCCAGCAACGCCAGCCACATCCAGCTCATGTGTAACGACTTCATGTACGTTTCCTTTTCTGTGCCACTTGCGGTGCGTTCGGCAGGGCCTGTACCTGCCCCAGTATCTCGACGGCTTCTGTCTCCAACAGCTTCAGGCTCAGGCCGTCGCGGCTGTGCAACTGGTCCACTTGCAGGATCATCGAAGGAACGGGCGTGGCGCCCAGGTGCGCTGCGCGCAGCTGGAATGTTTCGCGGCGATCCGTTTCGTGTTCGAGGTACCACTTGGTCAGCGTGGTGGTTTGCAGGATGGTCATCTGCCCCAGCCGGAACTGGCGTTCCGGCAGTTGCTCAAGTACGGGGAAATCAGCGCGATCGAGCGACAGGTCGGCGGCCCGCCGGGCCTCGAACTGCTCGCGCAGCGACTGGCTGGCCACCTGAAGGTCGTAGCGGACCGCCTCCTGGTGCCGCCCGAACCACGCGGCGCGCACCACATAGGGGGCTGTGCCGTCATCGGCCAGAAAGCCGAACGGCAGGCATATACCCGGTTGCCGAGGCACTTCGAAGGCGGCGCGTGGACGCAAGGCGGCGAGCACACGGCGCACATGCGGGTCCAGCCGCTGCAGCACCTGCTCGTTGCTCACTCCACGTTCGATGTAACCGAAGTTGAGCTTGTAGACGCGCGACTGGCGCCACAGCACCACGGTCAACCCATGCTCGTTGTACACCGCATAGCCATCCTCCAGGGCAAAGTCCGGCAGGACTTGCCACTTGAAGCGATCGGAGACGGGGTACCCCGCGTCTTCACGGTTGAGCCGCTCAAGCCGCGCCTGCAGCGTGTCCACTGGCCAGCCCTTGCCCGCGAAATCGGCGATCATCGCCTCGAGCGACGCCCGTTCACCAGGGATCTTGTCGATGCGCTCGAAGGTGCGCGCTAGTGCCTTGTACCGTTCGTTCAAGGCGTAGTACTCGCTCGGCTTCTGGGCCTTGAGGTACGGGGTCATCAGGTTCCCGATGCGTGTCTGCTCGGCCATGATGAACTCGCCCTGCGCATTGGCCCGGCTCAGGACCAGACGATCCTTGAGGCGGTCGTACAGCTCACGGGTAGTGAGCGGGCTCACATCGATGGTGACCAGGTGCGATTCCCCGGAGAACTCCGGCGCGCCGTAGTCGGCCTGCCACGTATCGCCACCAGGCATGAAGCGGGCGAACGGCTCGCCCAGGCGAAGACCGCTCATTTGCCACTCCAGGCTGGCCGGTACCACAAAGCGCGAGCGCCCTACACATTCCTGAGCCATCTCGGGCGCAGGCGATACGGCATCAGCCACCGCCTGGATCGAATGGCACAGGCAAACCAGCAACACGAACACACGCACGCAAACATCCTTTTTGCGGGACCGCTGTCGGCCCCTCTTGCTGAGGCGCGTGATTTGAGCACCCACGGCCCGAAAAGCCAAGACCCCGGCAAGCCGGGGTCCTGGTCAGTGCAACAGCCCGTGCGTCATTGCGGCGTGCTGTGGGTCACGCCGGCAGTGTTGTCCAGCAGGCTCTTGGTCGCGGTCTGGATGTAGGACTCCAGCTTGCGGCTCAATTGTGCCTGGTCCGGGCTTTCGATCACCTCGGCCTTGAAGTTGGCCCCAAGCTGGTAACGGTACATGCGCGGCGACATGTCCTTGGACTGGATCAGAATGCGATCGCCCTGCACCAGGCCGACGATCTGCTCACTGCCCGATGGCTTGATCATGCCGATGCCTTCATCGCCGGCCGGCAGGTTGAGCAGGTCACGCCCCCAGCACTGATGACGGGTTTCGCCCCCCAGTCGGCCCATGATGGTCGGCACGATGTCGACCTGGGTGCCCACGGTGTGGCTGACCGCACCGAACTTTTCCTGGATGCCCGGCGCAATCAGCAGCAGCGGCACGTTGAAGCGGCCCAGGTCCAGTTCGGTGACCTGCTGGGCATTGCCGAAGCCGTGGTCGCCGACGATCACGAACAGGGTTTCCTTGAAGTACGGCTCCTTGCGCGCCTTCTCGAAGAACTGGCCCAGCGCCCAGTCCGAGTAGCGCATGGCGGTCAGGTGCTCGTTCAGGCGGCCCTGGTCGGTCACCGGCTGCACCGGCAGGTCCTTGGGCAACGCATACGGAGTGTGGTTGGACAGGGTCTGCAGCAGGGCATAGAACGGCTTCTTGCCATAGTTGTGCGCAAGCTCCTGTGCGCCGCGGTCGAACATGTCCTGGTCGGACACCCCCCACGTCGGGTCGGAGAACACCGGGTTGACGAAGTCATTGCGGCCGATGAAGGTGGTCATGCCCTGGTTGCCGAAGAACCCGGACTGGTTGTCCCAGGCGAAGTCGCCGTTGTAGACGTACACGTCGTCATAGTCCCGGGCGCTGAGCAGCGCCGGCAGGCCGGACAGCTTGTGGCCGCCTTCCGGCGTCTGCATCAGGTATTCGAAGCCTGGCAGGTTCGGGAAGCAGGCCATGGTGGCGAACATGCCCTGGTGGGTATGGGTGCCGTTGGAGAAGAAACGGTCGAACAGCAGACCTTCCTTGGCCAGCTTGTCGAAGTACGGGGTGATGTTGGTGGTACTGCCCAGCGCGCCCACCGAGTGGCCGGCGAAGCTCTCCATCAGGATTACCACGACGTTCTTGATCGGCAGGCTGTTGGCCGCAGGCGGGGTGAAGTCACGGCGGATCGCCGCGCTGTCGGCATCCACCAGCTGGTCGTGCTCGGTCAGGATCATGTCGCGCACGGTCTGCTGGGCCTGGCTCTGGTCGAGGGTAGCCTTCCAGATGTTGCCGCGGTCTTCGCCAAAACGGCTGTGGGCGGCGTCGATCAGGGTCAGGGTGCCGTTAAGGCCCAACTGGTTGACGAAATTGGAGTCGGTAGTGAACGCGTCACCCCAACGCATCGGCGGGCCCTGGCGCAAGGTGCCACGGGCGGCGATCACGGCCACCAGCAGGATCACCACGAATACCGCGCCACGCAGGTACCAGGGCGCCACGCTGCGCAGGCCGGCGACGTTGCTGGAGTACTCGCCGCGCGGGCGGGTAAGACGGTCGATGCCCTTGAACAGCAGGCTCAGCACCCAGGTGCCAAAGGCCCAGGCCAGCAGGTAGCGCACCACCGGAAAACCGTACCAGAGCATGCTCAGAACGGTCTTGGGGTCTTCCTTCACATACTGGAACACCAGGCCGTTGAGGCGCTGGTGAAACTCGCGGTAGAAGTCCATCTCCATCAGGCCGAGGAACATCACCACGCTGGAAGCCAGGGTCAGCCATACGCGAAACAGGCCACGGGCGGCCATGGCGCGAGCGCTGAGGATCGCCAGCAGCAGCGGAATGCTCAGGTACACCACCACGCGCAGGTCGAAGCGCAGGCCGTTGAGGAAGCCTTCGGCGACGGTCGAGAGTGGGGTGTCGCCGATCATGTCGCTGTTGTAGAGCAGCAGCGCCAGGCGCACGAGGCTCAGCATCAGCATGATCACCAGGCCGCACAGCAAGGTATAGGCGAGGTGTGATTTGAGCGTTGGTTGCAGCAACGGGCGCGAAGCGGCTCGCTGATGACTCAAGGCATCCGTGTTAGCCATGGACAGGAAGATCCCTAGGGTTCAGATTTTTATGAGGGCCGGGACATTGCGTGGCCCTTGGACGAACGGAAATTCGCGCGCGGATTGTCAGCAATCGAATGTGAAAATTATGTTGAAGACCGCGCCTCGAACAATAGCTCAGTGTTCGGGTATCGTGTGGGCCAGACATGCCCGGAGCCACTCACCATGTACTTTCGCTACCACCCCAGCCCTATCGGCCAGTTGCTGCTGGCCGGTGATGAACAAGGTCTGCACCTGCTGCACATGGACAGCGCCCACCCCTGGCAACTGGCCGAAAGCTGGCAGCCGGCGGGCGCGCAGCTGGATACGGTAGCGCGACAGCTCGATGAGTATTTCGAAGGCCGGCGCCAGCGTTTCGAGCTGCCCCTGGCGCCACGGGGTACCGAATTTCAACGTGCGGTGTGGTGGGCGCTGCAGCAGATTCCGTATGGCACCACCACCAGCTATGCACAACTGGCGCAGCGCGTCGGGCGGCCGAAGGCGATACGCGCGGTAGGCACGGCCAACGGCGCCAACCCGGTGGCGGTGATCGTGCCGTGCCACCGGGTGATTGGCAGCGACGGCAGCCTGACCGGGTTTTCAGGTGGCCTGGAGCGCAAGCAGCAGTTGTTGCAGCTTGAGGGCGCCTGGTTGATCTGAGCCGCCGCATCGCCGGGCAGGCCCACGCCCACAAGAGCCTGGACTGGCGCTACAGCCTTACGTTGCCCCGTGGCCCGGCAATCGCCCAGATGATAAGGCCCAGCACCGGCAGCAGCAGGATCAGCAGGATCCACAGCACCTTGGCCCCGCCACTGGCGCCGCTCTTGATCACGTTGATGATCGCCCAGATATCCAGCGCCAGAATGACCAGCCCCACCAACCCGTTGAACGTCGACCCCATGGTGATACTCCCATGATTGAACCTGCCTTCAGCGTAGCTGGCTATCGGCCCCATAGCGGCGAACCGCTCGTCGCACACGCCGCGCAGTGATTACACTCGATTGATCGACTCCGTACCACAGAGGCCTCCATGCCACCCGCCCAAAGCTCCGCCAACGCCAACCCGACCTCCCTGCGCAGCGCCTGGCTGCACCAGGTTCAGGCCACCCCATGGCTCAGTGCCGGCCTGGCCCTGAGCCTGCTCGCCGTGCTCGGCCTGCTGGTCGCCAGTGCCTGGAACGCGGTGCATGGCGACAACAAGGACAACCTGCACATGGCCCTGCTCGGCGGCCTGGCAGGGTTTGGCGCCACGGCGCTGGGCGCGGTACTGGCGGTGGTGCTGCGCGACGTCAGCGCCCGCTCGCAGGATGTGATGCTCGGCTTCGCCGCCGGCATGATGCTCGCCGCCAGTTCGTTTTCGCTGATTCTGCCGGGCCTGGAGGCTGCGCGTGAAATCACCGGCAACGGGCCTTTCGCGGCCTTGACCGTGGTGGTCGGCATGGGCCTGGGGGTGCTGCTGATGCTGGGCCTGGACCGCTTCACGCCCCATGAGCACGAAAGCACCGGCCCCTGCGGCCCACAGTCGGAACGCATCAACCGGGTGTGGCTGTTCGTGCTGGCGATCACCCTGCACAACCTGCCCGAGGGCATGGCCATCGGCGTGGGCTTTGCCAACGGCGACCTCAACGTGGGCCTGCCGCTGACCACCGCCATCGCCATCCAGGACATTCCCGAAGGCCTGGCCGTGGCACTGGCGTTGCGCGCCACCGGCCTGTCCAACCTCAAGGCTGCGCTGGTAGCGGTCGGCTCGGGGCTGATGGAGCCGATCGGGGCAGTGATCGGCCTGGGCATTTCCACCGGTTTTGCCATCGCCTACCCGGTGAGCATGGGCCTGGCGGCCGGGGCGATGATTTTCGTGGTATCCCACGAGGTGATCCCCGAAACCCACCGCAATGGCCACCAGACCTCGGCCACCCTGGGCCTGATGGGCGGCTTCGCGGTGATGATGTTCCTGGATACCGCGCTGGGCTAGACGTGTACCGCGACCCGCAGCGCCTCCAGGGCAGGCGCCGCGGCGATGCCGACCTCGGCGCACAGCTCCAGCACCCGCGGCACGTCGTTGCCGTACACCAGCACCATCTGCAATTCGTCGTCCAGCAACTGGCTGATGTTGACCAGGGTGTAGCCGCCGTTTTCCTTGTTCATGCTGCCCATCTGCACCTGGATGCGGTTGAGTGCCGTGAGCGGCTCGACCTTGACCAGTTGCTTGGGCTTGATGTTGAAGGCAACGTCCTTGCCGAACGAGTCGGTGATCTGCTGGAACAGGTCACTGTAGGTGTCGGCCTGGAACAGCACGGTATCGGGCAGACTGCCGATCACCACCCACTCCCCCAGCGGGATCGGAAAGGTGTCGTCGTAGTTGATGTCGGGGTTGGCCGCCAGGAACGCCTGCGGGTCGGCATAGGCCTGCGCCGCTTCGTCGGCGATGCGCTCGATTTCGGCGTCCGGAAGGCAGCCGGAGCTGATTTTGCCGATGAGTTCGACCAGTTGGTTTTTCATGCGGGGGCCCTGCGAGGCGAAAAAAGTCGCCAAGGATAGCCGCAAAAGCCCCCTGGCAGTTAGCCGGCCAGCGCCTGCAACTGGGCGACGGTGTCGGGTGCGCCCATGGTTTGCGCGGCAACCAGTGCGGTGGCGCCCTGCGCGTCGCGGTGATTGGGGTTCGCGCCCTTGCCGAGCAGGTAGGTGACGATGGAGGTGCGGTTGAACATCGCAGCCAGCATCAGCGCGGTACGGCCATCGGCAGACGCTCCATCGATCAGCGCGCCCTTCTCCACCAGCAGCTCGATCATCGCCTGGTTGCCCTTGAAAGCGGCACCGGCAATCGGCAACTGGCCCTTGTCATTGGCAATCTGCGGGTCTGCGCCGTGCTCAAGCAGCACCCTCACCGCCTCAAGGTGGCCGTGGTAGCTGGCAAGCATCAGCAGCGTGTCGCCGTTGCCATTGCGAAGGTTGACCGGCAGGCCCTTCTCCAGCAGACGGCCAAGCATGTCGGCGTCCCCCTTGCGCGCCCGATCGAACACTTCTTCGGCAAAGGCTGCGGCTTCATCGTCGTTCATCGGGGTGGGGGTTGGGTGGTCGGTCATCGGGAACCTCCTGGCTGCGGTAGAGCCCAAGTCTTTGTCAGGGAAGGCTTTGGGTCAACCTCGCAAATCCCATGAGGACGACAGAGCGAATCTATTGGCCGCAAGGCACTGCAAAATGCACTGTGCAAATTGCACGACCATGCAGAATGCACGGCACCCAGTGCGCACGACAACTTTAAGTCATTGTTTTATAAGCTTTTTTTAATCAAGGAAAACTGGCACGGTCGCTGCACCTATCACTTCATGTCTGCCACACAACAGTCAGGAGCTGATATGGACCTCATCCAGCAAAAATTCGCCTCGGTATTTTCCGCCTACGACGTCACCACCCAGGCTCGCCCTGATGGCGGTGTACTGCTGACGTTGCGCGCCGCCGACGGCAAACAGGTCAAGCGCTCGATTTCGTATGGCCAGCTGCACAGTGCCGAGCAACTGTCGTGGGCGATCAGCGCGATCCGCCGCGACCTGGCCGAGCAGGCCAGCGAGCTGCCGGTGATCTCGATGCTGCAAAGCCAACAGCGGTTCGCACTACCGACCTATCGCTGAATCGCGTAGCGGCCTTTGCTGGCAAGCCAGTGCCCACAGGATCATCTTGGTTCCTGTGAGCGCTGGCTTGCAAGCCAGTGGCCTCGGCGTGATCAATCGTCCAATCGCGCGTAACGCTCGGCCAGCTTCTCCCCCGTGAACTGCGCCACCACCCCTTCAGGCTGATTGAACAGTCGCACCGCCACGAAGTGCGGGTTGTCCCCGCCATCGATCCATACCCGCAACCCCGCCGGCACCACGATCAGATCCCCCTTCTCGCACACCACCGCATGCACGTACTCCCCTGCCCGCACGCTGACCAGGCTGCGCCCGGCTGCGAAGAAACGCACCAGGTCATCCGAATACACATGTTCGTCCAGCAGTTCACTCATCGGATCGCCACTGGCGCTGATCACGTCGACGGCGCGGTAACCGCCTTCATGTTGCAGCCGGTCGATATGCGCCTGGTAGGCGGCCAGCACACCGGCCTGGCCAGTATCGGCCTGCACAGGCGACTGCGCCGTCCAGCGCTCGAACCTTATTCCCTGCTCGGCCAGTGTCGCGGCGATGTCTTCAAGGTGGGTCAGCACCTTGTTGGGAATGTCCGGGGTGGACTGGTGAAACACGCTCAGGCTGCTCATGGGGCCTTTTCCTCTTTCATTCGAAACGCAATGATAACGGCTGCGACCAGCGCCGCGACGCAGGCAATACTAAAGGTGATGGTGGCGCCCAGGGCGTTCCAGCTGTAGCCCGAATACAGGGCTCCCAGCGCACCGCCGGTACCCGCAAGGGCCGCATACAGCGCCTGCCCCTGGCCCTGCTGGCGAGCGCCGAAGCTGCGCTGCACGAAGGCGATGGCGGCCGCGTGAAAACTGCCGAACGTGGCGGCGTGCAGCAACTGGGCGAACAGCAGCACGCCCGGATACTCGGCAAAGGTCCCCAGCAGCCACCAGCGCAAGGCCGCCAGTAAGAGGCTCGCCAACAGCACCCGACGCAACGAGAACCGCGCCAGGATCCAGCTCATGGCCAGGAACATCAGCACCTCGGCCACCACCCCCAGCGCCCACACCATGCCGATGGTGCCGCGGGCATAGCCCAGGCGCTCCAGGTGCAGGGTGAGAAAGGTGTAATACGGGCCGTGACTCAACTGCATCAATGCCACGCACACGTAGAACGCGGCCACGCCAGGGCTGGCCAGTTGCCTGAGAAAGCCGCCACCATCGCTGCGCTCGTGCTGGCCTGGCGGCTGGGCATTGGGCACCCACAGGCTGGCCAGCACGATGCCGGCCATGATCGCCACCAGCGCCACCGGGTAGATGTCCAGGCTCAACCATTCGAACAATCGCCCCAGGGCCACCACGGTGAGGATGAAACCGATCGACCCCCACAGCCGCACCTGGCTGTAGCGGGCAGTCTGACCTTGCAGGTGGGCCAGGGTGATGACCTCGAACTGCGGCAGTACCGCATGCCAGAAGAACGCGTGCAGGGCCATTACCAGCGCCAGCCAGGCGTAGCTCTTGGCCACGAAGATCAACGAGAAGCTGGCCAGGGTGCACAAGGCCCCCAGACGCACGATCAGCAGGCGCTGGCCGCTGCGATCGCCCAACCAGCCCCACAGGTTCGGTGCCACGCAGCGCATCAGCATGGGGATGGCCACCAACTCGCCGATGCGCGCGCTGGAAAACCCCAGGTGATCGAAATACAGCGCCAGAAACGGCGCTGTCGAACCCAGCAAGGCGAAATAGAACAGGTAGAAGCTGGACAGCCGCCAGTAGGGAATCGGCGCCACGGCTCAGCGGGCCATGGCGTCGACGTCGGGCAGGTGCACTACAGCTGGCCCAGTACCGGGGTGGCTACCCGCACATCGGCGTTCTGGCCGCGGTGGCGCAGCAGGTGATCCATCAGCACGATGGCCATCATCGCCTCGGCGATAGGGGTGGCACGGATGCCGACGCAGGGGTCGTGACGGCCCTTGGTGATGACCTCCACCGGGTTGCCATCCACATCGATGGAGCGGCCCGGGGTGGTGATGCTGGAGGTCGGCTTGAGTGCCAGGTGCGCAATGATCGGCTGCCCCGAGGAGATGCCCCCCAGGATGCCGCCGGCATTGTTGCTGAGGAACCCTTCGGGGGTGAGTTCGTCACGGTGCTCGGTGCCGCGCTGGGCCACGCTGTCGAAGCCGGCACCGATCTCCACGCCCTTGACCGCGTTGATGCTCATCAGCGCATGGGCCAGCTCGGCGTCGAGGCGGTCGAAGATCGGCTCGCCCAGGCCGGGCATCACGCCTTCGGCGACCACGGTGATCTTGGCACCCACCGAGTCCTGGTCACGGCGCAGCTGGTCCATGTAGGCCTCCAGCTCCGGCACCTTGTCCGGGTTGGGGCTGAAGAAGGCGTTGTGCTCCACCGACTCCCAGGTCTTGAACGGGATTTCGATAGGGCCCAGCTGGCTCATGTAGCCGCGGATGCGGATGCCCTGGGTGGCCAGGTACTTCTTCGCGATGGCACCGGCAGCCACGCGCATCGCGGTTTCGCGGGCCGAGCTGCGGCCGCCGCCACGGTAGTCGCGCTCGCCGTACTTGTGGTGATAGGTGTAGTCGGCGTGGGCCGGGCGGAACAGGTCCTTGATCGCCGAGTAGTCCTTGGACTTCTGGTCGGTGTTGCGAATCAGCAGGCCGATGGCGCAGCCGGTGGTACGGCCCTCGAACACGCCAGAGAGAATCTCGACCTCGTCGGGCTCCTGGCGCTGGGTGGTGTGCCGGCTGGTACCGGGCTTGCGCCGGTCCAGGTCCTGCTGAAGATCGGCCAGCGAAAGCTCCAGGCCCGGAGGGCAGCCATCGACAATGGCGACCAGCGCCGGACCATGGCTTTCGCCAGCGGTGGTGACAGTGAACAGCTTGCCGTAGGTATTGCCGGACATGCAGGGCGCTCCGCGTTCAGCCTGATTTTTAACTGGATGGTAACAAGGCCAACCAGTATACGCAGGGTATACCCTTAGATCACCTCCGGGCGCGAACCTAATGCCGCCGGACGAGTCAAAACGCCACCTCCTCGCTAATGGCCTGATGATGCTGCGCACGTTCGCCCTGTTGTTCCTCCTGTTTACCGGCCTGGCCCAGGCCGCGGCCCCCACGGTACTGCAACGACCGATCAGCCTGGTGACCGACGACGGCACCCTGCAGGGCAGCCTGCTGTTGCCGCGCAGCGACACGCCGCCACCGGTGGTGCTGATCATCGCCGGCTCCGGCCCCACCGACCGTGACGGCAACAATCCCGCCGGCGGACGTATCGACAACCTCAAGCGCCTGGCCCTGCTGCTGGCCAACAACCGCATTGCCAGCGTGCGCTACGACAAGCGCGGGGTGGCCGCCAGCCGCGCGGCAACCCCCGACGAGCGCAACCTCAGCGTCGAGCGCTATGTGGCCGATGCCGTTGCCTGGGGCCATCTGCTCAAGGCCGACCCGCGCTTTGGCCCGCTGATCGTGCTGGGTCACAGCGAGGGCGCACTGATCGCCAGCCTCGCGGCCGAACAGGCCGGCGCCAGCGCGGTAATTTCAGTGGCAGGCAGCGGGCGCCCGGTCGATCAGGTACTGCGCGAGCAACTGGGTGAACGCCTGCCGGCGACCGAGCGAGCCCAGGCCGTACGCCTGATCGAGCAGCTCAAGGCCGGCCAGCCCAGCACCCAGGTACCGCTGCACCTGCGCGACGTGTTTCGCCCCAGTGTGCAGCCGTACCTGATCTCGCTGTTTCGCCAGGACCCGGCCGCCGCCTTCGCCCGCCTCCACTTGCCGGCGTTGATCGTGCAGGGGCGCAACGACGTCCAGGTCGAGGTCAAGGATGCCGAGCGCCTGCACGCTGCCAAGCCGGACGCCGAACTGGCACTGATCGACGGCATGAACCACATGCTGCGCATCAGCCCGCGTGAAATGAGCCAGCAGCGCGACAGCTACAACAACCCCGAGCTGCCCCTGGCCAGTGCCCTGGGCGAGCGGATCGTCGAGTTCATTCGTCGATTGCCGGCGGCATGAAGCGAATTGGCGCAAATTGTGTCTCCAGTCTTGCGCAAAGCGGCCGATAAGCCGGTGCAGGCGTCGCCCTTGCGACCCGCCTGCTGTGCACAAAAGGACCGCCGTGATGACTGAAGCCACCCCCCAGGACGCCCCAGACGCGACCGACGAATCGCCAGCCCCGGAAGCGGCCCCGCTGCCCTGGGCGGACGTTGTGCCCGAGCATTTCCAGATGCTGCGCCTGTCCCCGCAGCCCACCGACCGCAACACCGGCGCGCGGCCGCTGCGCTTCGTGCAGTACGGTTATGCCGAACGGCACAACAAGACCCACAGCCTGCTGCGCATGGAAGTGCGCCTGCCTGGGCAGAAGGTGCGCAAGGAGCAGAATCGCCTGGATATCTGGGTGGACCATGAGTTGCACCAGATCAAGATCGGCCCCGACAGTGGCTTGCAGATCGAGCCGGTCAGCCGTGGCCTGGGGCGCTTCCTGTTGTCGCAGGCGGTGCACTGGGTACAGCGCAAGTGGTCGCACTACCGGGTCGAGGGCATGGCCCTGGCCAACAAGGACGCACTCAACGAAGACACACGCCTGCGCCGCGACCAGGTGCTGCGCAGCCATGGCCTGGAGGTCGAGTACGCCGATGCGCAGCACCTGAAGGGGCGCTGCGTGGAAGTCCAGGCAGGTCAGCTCAAGGGTGGCTGGAATACCGACAAGGTGCAGAAGGTAGACATCCTGGATGCTGCGGGCATGCTGCAGCAGGCCGAGCAGAACCTGCAGGAGAAGGAAGCACAACTGCGCGAGCGCGATGAGCGGGTCAACAAGTACCGCCGCGAAGACAGCGGGTTGCGCTTCACCATCACCTGCCTGGTGGCCTTTGCGGTATTCCAGGCCGGGCTGCTGATCTGGATTGCCACCAACCGCTGAAAGCGTTGCGGGTCAAGCCCGCCCCAACACGGCAATGCGGCCCTGTTGGGGCGGGCTTGACCCGCGACAGGCTTGAAATCTGTATCCCTTACACCCGCGAAGCAAACAGCGCCTGATGCTGCCGGCATTGTTCGGCCGTGAGCATGAACACCCCGTGCCCGCCACGTTCGAACTCCAGCCAGGCGAAATCCACCTCCGGGTACAACTGCTCGACATGCACCTGGCTGTTGCCGACCTCGACGATCAGCAGGCCCTTCTCGGTCAGGTGATCCGCCGCCTCGGCCAGCATGCGCCGTACCAGGTCCAGACCGTCATTGCCGCAGGCCAGGCCCAGCTCCGGCTCGTGGTGGTACTCCTGGGGCATGTCGGCGAAATCCTCGGCATCGACATACGGCGGGTTCGACAGGATCAGGTCGAAACGCTGCCCCGGCAACCCCTCGAACCCATCGCCCTGCACAGTGAACACACGTTCTTCAAGACCATGGCGCTCGATGTTCTGGTTGGCCACTTCCAACGCCTCGAACGACAGGTCGGCCAGCACCACCTCGGCCTCGGGGAACACGTCGGCGCTGACGATGCCGATGCAGCCGGAACCGGTACACAGGTCGAGAATGCGCGCGGGTTCGGCAGCCAGCCATGGCTCGAAGCGTTTTTCGATCAGTTCGCCGATGGGGGAGCGCGGGATCAGCACGCGCTCGTCGACGATGAACGACATGCCACAGAACCACGCCTCGCCAAGCAGGTACGCGGTCGGCACGCGTTCTTCGATACGTCGCTTGAGCAGGCGCTGCAGCTTGACCAGCTCGTCGTCTTCAAGACGGCAATCGAGATAGGCGTCGGCCACTTCCCATGGCAGATGCACCGAACCCAGCACCAGCAGGCGTGCCTCGTCCCAGGCGTTGTCGGCGCCATGCCCGAAAAACAGCCCCTGCTCATGAAAACGGCTGACAGCCCAACGGATGTGGTCGCGCAGGGTGCGCAGGCGGGAAGTGATCACGGGCAGACTCCTTTAAAGACGACCGGCAATTCTAACAGCCTGGAACACAAATGGGCCCGCCAATACGCCTCTGGCCGCAATTGTGCTCATGCCTGCAGGCCGCTATCCACGCTGCATGCACGCTAAGCCATTCACATAAGTCGCCAAGCAGGGGACAATAGGTGAAAAGCCCTATCCAAAGGAGCCCCTGATGTCCGTTCCAACGACGATGTTCCACCTCAGCGGTCGCGGTTATCCGCCGGCCAAGCTGAGCAACGCCAGCCTGGTGATTATCGATGCGCAAAAGGAGTACCTGAGCGGGCCCCTGGCGCTGTCGGGCATGGACGAAGCGGTGGCCAACATCGGCAAACTGCTCGAGGCTGCACGCAAGGCCGGCCGGCCCGTGGTGCATGTGCGCCACCTGGGCACCGTGGGTGGCCTGTTCGACCCACAGGGCTCGCGCGGCGAGTGGATTCCGGGCCTGGAGCCGCAGGGCGATGAAGTCGTCATCGAAAAACGCATGCCCAACGCCTTCAAGAACACCACCCTGCACGAGACGCTGCAGAAGTACGGCCACCTGGACCTGATCGTGTGCGGCTTCATGAGCCACTCCAGCGTCAGCACCACCGTGCGCCGCGCCAAGGACTACGGCTATCGCTGCACCCTGGTCGAAGACGGCTGCGCCACCCGCGACCTGCCGTTCAAGGACGGCGTGATCCCGGCCGCACAGATCCAGCAGAGCGAAATGGCGATCATGGCCGACAACTTTGCCTGTGTCGCACCCGTCAACAGCCTGATCTGACCACCCGACAGGCAAGTGGAACCACTCTGGGGCGTTCGGGTCCAACCCCGGATACCCTTTGAGGAAAGTCGGAATGAAGTTATCCAGTTTCGACGCCAGGCGCCTGCGTCCCCGCGAACAACGCAACTGGGGCGCACGCCTGGCCACGGCGTTCTCGGCACTGCTGGCGATACTCGGCGTGCTCCTGACCATGGCCGGCGTCGCTGGCCTGCTGGGCCATGCCGAGGCGCTGGGCGAGCTCAACAACAACCGCCCCGGCGCTGCCGTGGTGCTGGGCCTGGGCTTGCTGTCGCTGTACCTGGGCGTCTGGTCCTGGCGCCGCAGCCGGTTGCGCCTTCGCCGTGCCAGGGGGCTGAACCTGTCGCCGCACCTGATGAAGAAACACGATTGACTGCAACCCTGTGGGGAGTCGCGTAAACTGCGCCGCCCAGGCGGAGGCTTACATGCAAGACGACGATTTTTCCCTGTTCAAGAGCCAGATGCACGGCGTCAAGCCGATCCGGCATGATCGCGCCGACACCGGCAAACCCAAGGCTGACCGCAAGCAGCTGGCCAGCCTGCGCCAGGCCGCGACCGTGCGCAGCGACCAGACGGTGATCGACGGCCTGTCCGATCAGTTCGTCATCGACGTGGGCCCGGAAGACGACCTGCACTGGAGCCGCGATGGCGTGCAGGAAAGCCAGATGCGCAAGCTCAAGCTTGGCCAGATCGGTTTCGAAGGCAGCCTGGACCTGCACGGCATGACCGTGGAGAAAGCCCGCGAGACCCTCTGGGCATTCCTGGCAGAGGCCACGCGCTTCGAGGTGCGCTGCGTGCGAGTCACCCACGGCAAGGCGGTGCGGCTCGATGGCAAGCGTCCGATGATCAAGAGCCACGTCAACACCTGGCTGCGCCAGCATGCCCAGGTACTGGGTTTTACCTCGTGCCAGGCGCGTCACGGCGGCACCGGCGCGGTGTATGTCATGCTCAAGCGGACCATGCTCGAAGGGCGTGACGAGTAACGCCGCGCTTGCAGCGCCGTCACAGCCGCCGTACCCTTCGCTTTTGCGATAAATCCCACAGGTAGATCCATGTCCCTGGAACAGCACTACACCGCGATTCTCGGCCAACTCGGCGAGGATGTTTCCCGCGAGGGCCTGCTCGATACGCCCAAGCGGGCTGCGAAGGCCATGAAGTACCTTTGCCGCGGCTACGACCAAACCCTGGAAGAGGTGACCAACGGCGCCTTGTTCAGCTCCGACAACAGTGAAATGGTCCTGGTCAAGGACATCGAGCTGTACTCGCTGTGCGAACACCACATGCTGCCGTTCATTGGCAAGGCGCATGTCGCCTATATCCCGAGCGGCAAGGTGCTGGGCCTGTCCAAGGTGGCGCGCATCGTCGACATGTACGCTCGCCGCCTGCAGATCCAGGAAAACCTCAGCCGCGAGATCGCCGAGGCGGTTCAGCAGGTGACCGGCGCGCTGGGCGTGGCCGTGGTGATCGAAGCCAAGCACATGTGCATGATGATGCGCGGTGTGGAAAAACAGAATTCGTCGATGATCACCTCGGTGATGCTCGGCGCCTTCCGCGACAATGCTGCCACCCGCAGCGAGTTCCTCAGCCTGATCAAGTAATCGGCCGAGGTTCTGCGAGCCGACCTGCCCAGGTCGGCTTTTTTCATTGTGAGGAGTTGCCATGATCGTCAAAGCACTGCGGGTTGGCCTTGGCCAACTGATCGTCTTCCTCGACTGGGTCAGCCGCCCGAGCAAGCTCAAGCGTGATGCGGCCGCCCAGGCGAATGTCGAGCAGCAGGCCAAGGGGCTGAGCCTGTATCAGTTTCACGCTTGCCCCTTCTGCGTGAAGACCCGCCGTACACTGCACCGCCTGAACGTGCCGGTGGCACTGCGTGACGCGAAGAACAACGAACAGGATCGCCAGGCCCTGCTGGAGCAAGGCGGCAAGATCAAGGTGCCGTGCCTGCGCATCGAGGAAGACGGCAAGACCACCTGGATGTACGAGTCCAAGGTGATCATCGACTACCTGAACCAGCGGTTCTCGGCGGTCTGACAGCGCTTGGCCGGCAGGGCTGCTCCCTGCCGGCAAAACACCATCAATCGATCATGGGCACATGCCGCGGATGCGAGGCCACGCGTTCCAGCCAGGCGCGAATCTTCGGGTAATCATTCAGCAGGAAGCCGGCTTCGTGGGCCACATGGGTGTAGGCATACAACGCCACATCGGCAATCGAGTACTGGTCACCGACCAGGTAAGGTGTTTCCTGCAACTGTTTCTCCATCACCTTCAGCGCCTTGTGCCCGCCCTTCTGCAACGACTTGTATTCATCGACACGATCTTCGGGCATGCCCAGATAGAACTGGATGAAACGTGCCACGGCAATGTAGGGCTCATGGCTGTACTGCTCGAAGAACTGCCACTGCAGCACTTGCGTACGTAAACGCGGCTCACTCGGCAGGAACAGGCTACCTTCGGCGAGGTAGTTCAGAATGGCGTTGGACTCCCACAGATAACTGCCGTCCTCCAACTCCAGCACCGGCACTTTGCCGTTAGGGTTCTTGACCAGAAACTCAGGGCGCTCGGTCTCGCCATTGAGGATGTTCACGGGACACCATGTGTACGGAATATCAAGCAAGTGCAACATCAGCTTGACCTTGTAGCAGTTGCCCGACTGGTAATCCCCGTAGACCTTGTACATTGTTCCCCCCTCTCCAAAGCTGAAACGAAACCGCCGTCCATAGTTGGCGACTGTACGGTTAAATGCAATGGTTGCTGTATGGCAAAACTCGCCCTATCGCAGCGTAGTCTGAAAAACCCGCTTACACCCGCACAAGGATTACTGCATGCCTGACGCCACCTCTGCGCCAATGCGTCCGCTGGCCGACACCTCCCCCTCGGCGGTGGTCGCCGGTTTCATTGCCATGCTCACGGGCTATACCAGCTCGCTGGTGCTGATGTTCCAGGCGGGCCAGGCGGCCGGCCTGACCACCGCGCAGATTTCCTCGTGGATCTGGGCGCTGTCGATCGGCATGGCGGTATGCAGCATTGGCCTTTCACTGCGTTATCGCACGCCCATCACGGTCGCCTGGTCGACCCCCGGCGCAGCCTTGCTGATCACCAGCCTGGGCGGCGTGAGCTATGGCGAGGCAATCGGCGCCTACATCACCTGCGCCGTACTGGTGGTGATCTGCGGGCTCACAGGCAGTTTCGAACGCCTGGTACGGCGCATTCCGGCATCGCTGGCCGCGGCCCTGCTGGCCGGCATTCTGTTCAAGATCGGCAGCGAGATCTTTGTTGCGGCCCAGCATCGGACCGCCCTGGTGCTGGGGATGTTCTTCAGCTACCTGCTGATCAAGCGGTTGTCGCCGCGCTATGCGGTACTGACCGCGCTGGTGGTGGGCACCGCGATCGCCGCAGTGATGGGGTTGCTGGACTTCAGCGGCTTCCACCTGGAGGTGGCGACACCGGTATGGACCACGCCGTCGTTCTCGCTGGCCGCGACCATCAGCATCGGCATCCCCCTGTTCGTGGTGGCGATGACTTCACAGAACATGCCGGGTGTGGCGGTGCTGCGTGCGGACGGGTACCAGGTACCTGCCTCGCCGCTGATTTCAGTGACGGGCCTGGCCTCGCTGCTGCTGGCCCCGTTCGGCTCGCACGGCATCAACCTGGCGGCCATCAGCGCCGCGATCTGTACCGGGCCGCATGCCCATGAAGACCCGAGCAAGCGGTACACCGCGGCGGTCTGGTGCGGGATTTTCTATGGCATTGCCGGCGTGTTCGGCGCCACCCTGGCGGCACTGTTCGCCGCGTTGCCCAAGGAGCTGGTGCTGTCGATTGCCGCACTGGCGCTGTTCGGCTCGATCATGAACGGTCTGACGGTGGCGATGAGCGAGGCCAGGGAGCGCGAGGCAGCCTTGATCACATTCATGGTCACGGCCTCGGGCTTTACCCTGTTCTCGATCGGCTCGGCGTTCTGGGGGATTGTGGCGGGGGTACTGACGCTGATGATCCTGAACTGGCGCAAGGCTGCCTGATCGGTACGGGAGGGCCTGGCCCTCCCCTGCCCCACCCGCTAGATAGCGGTGGCACCACCATCGATTGCCAGAGCCTGGCCAGTGGTGAATGCCGCACCGTCGCTGCACAGGTACAGGACCGCTGCAGCGACTTCCTCGACCTTGCCCACGCGGCCGACCGGGTGCATGGCGGCGGCGTATTCAGCCTTGCGTGGATCGGCCTCGTAGGCACGGCGGAACATGTCGGTGTCGATCACCGCCGGGCACACCGCATTCACCCGGATCAGTTTCTTGGCGTACTCGATGGCGGCCGACTTGGTGAGCCCGATCACGGCATGCTTGGATGCGCTGTAGATACTCATCTTGGGCGCAGCCCCCAGGCCGGCGACCGATGCGGTGTTGACGATCGCACCGCCGCCCTGGGCGAGCATCAGCGGCAACTGGTGCTTCATGCACAGCCACACGCCCTTGACGTTGACGCCCATGATCGCATCGAACTCGGCTTCGCTGCCGTCGGCCAGGCGCCCCTGCTCGATCTCGATACCGGCATTGTTGAAGGCATAGTCCAGACGACCGTATGCCTCGACAGTGCGCGCCATCAACTGCTGCACGTCCTGCTCGCGGGTAACGTTGCAAGGTACGAACAGTGCCTGGCCGCCGGCGGCCTGAATCAACCCGACCGTGTGTTCGCCACCGGCGACGTCCAGGTCTGCCACCACAACCTTCAGGCCTTGTGCGGCGAATGCCAGCGCCGTGGCCCGGCCGATGCCGGCGCCGGCCCCGGTGACCAGGGCAACCTGGCCGGAAAAAGTCATGCTCATCGATAACTCCCGCAACGTAGTGAGGACAATGGCGGGAGTCTAGTCATCGGCGGTGGCTCCTGGGCAGCATCATCAGGCACGCAGTGAACACACCATCGAACCGGGTGATTTTAGCTGCTAGGCTCAATCATCCAGATGGATCAATCACCATTCGCCACAAGGCTGGACCTTGCCGATTTGCCGATGCAGGCCTATCAACAGGGTTTGCCTTCCAGAGAGAACCTTGCCATGACCGACAGGACCAACCGCCGCTTCGTGCTTGCCAAGCGCCCCACCGGCGCAGTGACACGTGATGACTTTACCTTTGAAACCGTGCCTGTGAGCGAGCCTGTCGAGGGACAGGTAGTGGTGAAGAACCTGTACCTGTCGCTGGACCCGGCCATGCGCGGGTGGATGAACGAGGGCAAGTCCTACATTGCGCCTGTAGGTATCGGCGAGGTCATGCGCGCACTGGGTGTCGGTGAAGTGGTGGCGTCCAGGCACCCTGACTATGCCGCGGGTGATACGGTGAGCGGAGCCCTTGGTGTACAGGATTACTTCATTGGCGAGCCCAAGGGCCTGCATAAGGTCGACCCTAGGCTGGTACCGTTGCCACGTTATCTCTCCGCCCTGGGCATGACCGGAATGACGGCCTACTTTGCCCTGCTGGAAGTGGGTGAGCCCAAGACGGGCGAAACCGTGGTGATCTCGGGTGCAGCGGGAGCGGTCGGCAGCATTGCCGGGCAGATCGCCAAGCTCAAGGGCTGTCGTGTGGTCGGGATTGCCGGCGGCGAGCAGAAATGCCGCTACCTGGTCGATGAACTGGGCTTTGACGGGGTTATCGACTACAAGGCCGAAGACGTACTGGAGGGACTCAAGCGCGAGTGCCCAAAAGGGGTGGATGTGTACTTCGACAACGTCGGGGGTGACATCCTCGATGCAGTGCTCAGTCGCCTGAATTTCAAGGCGCGGGTGGTGATCTGTGGTGCCATCAGCCAGTACAACAACAAGCAGGCGGTCAAGGGCCCGGCCAACTACCTGTCGCTGCTGGTAAACCGCGCGCGCATGGAAGGTTTCGTGGTGATGGACCATGTGGCCAAGTACGGCACGGCAGGCAACGAAATTGCCGGCTGGCTGGCCAGCGGCAAGCTTAAGAGCAAGGAGGATGTTGTCGAGGGGCTGGAGACCTTTCCCGAAGCGCTGCTGAAGCTGTTCAGCGGGGAAAACTTTGGCAAGCTGGTGTTGAAGGTATAAGAGGAACGACTTCGCCAGCAAGGCCGGCTCCTCCTTGTAGGAGCCAGCCTTGCTGGCGAAAAACCGGGTCGCTTAGCCGCGAATTTCGGCTACCACTGCAGACAGCGCTTGAGCAGGGTCAGCCGCCTGACTGATCGGGCGACCGATTACCAGGTAGTCGGAGCCGGCGTCCAGCGCCTGGCGTGGGGTAAGGATACGACGCTGATCGTCCAGGGCGCTGCCGGCAGGACGAATGCCCGGAGTCACCAGCTGCAACGACGGGTGCGCGGCCTTCAGGGCCGGGGCTTCCAGGGCAGAGCACACCAGGCCGTCCATGCCGGCCTTCTCGGCCAGGGCGGCCAGTCGCAGCACCTGCTCCTGCGGCTCGATGTCCAGGCCAATACCGGCGAGGTCTTCACGCTCCATGCTGGTCAGCACGGTCACACCGATCAACAGCGGCTGTGGCCCGCTGCGCTGGTCCAGCACGTCGCGACAGGCTGCCATCATGCGCAGGCCGCCAGAGCAGTGCACGTTGACCATCCACACGCCCATTTCGGCTGCGGCCTTCACGGCCATGGCGGTGGTGTTGGGGATATCGTGGAACTTGAGGTCCAGGAACACTTCGAAGCCCTTTTCACACAGGGTTTCAACGATGCCCGACGCACTGCTGGTGAACAGCTCCTTGCCGACCTTGACCCGACACAGCGCGGGGTCCAGCTGATCGGCCAGTTTCAGGGCGGCGTCACGGGTAGGGAAATCCAGGGCGACGATGATAGGCGTCTGACAGGCGGACATGGGCAGGCTCTCTGGGCAAGTCGAAATCGGCGCGCATTGTAGCCGATGCGCAGTGCCAATGGGGGCCGGTGATCGCGAATTCGCCCCCAGGTGGTGGGCCTCTTATACTTGAACCATCGACGCTCGTGTCGAGTCCAACATCACAGAGGCGGCGCCATTCGCCGTCGATAAGGAGAAGCTCATGCCCTGGTATGCCTGGTTGATCTTGCTGGTTGCCATCGGCTCGATTGTCGGTGGTTTGATGATGCTGCGTGATACGGCGAAGAAGCTGCCCTTGACCGAAGAGCAACTCAAGCGCGTGCATGAGCGCAATGCCGAAGCCGATGCCAAGGACGCGCAAGACCGATAAGCGTGGCGCTTCCCCGCCTTCTGCAGGCGCCGGCATTGCCGGCGATGGGCCCATGCCATTTGATGATGAAAACGGATCGAGCATTGCCCGACCCGCCCCTCCTCAGGTCACTTGACCGCCAGTTTGTCCCGGTTGCGCTCGATCAGCGCCTGGCCGATCCCCTTCACCTCCAGCAACTCATCCACTGACTCGAACGCGCCGTTGGCTTCGCGGTAGGCCACGATCGCTTCAGCCTTGGCCTTGCCGATACCTGCGAGCGACGACTGCAGTGTCGCCGCATCGGCAGTGTTCAGGTTGACGGTGGTTGAGGCGAGCGCTGCGCTGACTGTAGTGACTGGCAAGTCGCCCGCGGCCTTGGTGGCCGCCGCAAACGACGGCAGCGAGAACGCGCTGAGCAGCGCGAGCAGCAGAGAAACAAGAAAGGTATTGCGCATAACGGTGGCACTCCTTGGTGTGTGAGCTTGCTAAGGCAGCGATTCCTTGGCTGCCTGTAAAACCTAGCGGGTGGTTGCTCGCACATCCAGAGTCAATAGCAAATCGATTAAAACAAGATGTGAAAAATATGTAAAAATGTGTAGGAAATGTTACATTTCGGCGACCTAATAGCAATTTGCCACAGGGTGTAGTACTGGTGCTTGACGATAGCAAGAGCCTGCTGGATGGTTACCCATTTACCTTTAAACATCAGCGCTCAACCTTCCACCTGAAGGTGCCGTTCAATTCGGTGGTAGCCCAGGCTTTCGAGCAACTGCTCAGCCTGAACGATCTGGCGAAACGCACAAGCGCCCCGATTGCCGGCAGCGCTGGCTCTCTGTTCGCCAAACGTCAAGTACTCGAGACCTTCCCGAAAAAATTCCGCTTTGCCCGCGGTGCGCGCAAACGCTGCGGCATGTACGATTGGCCGATCGAAGAACTGCTCAACACTTCGGAGGCGCATCGCCGCGGCGCGCGCGTCCCAGCCGTGGTGGGCTATGGCTACACCAAATCCAGGCTGGGCCTGGTGAAAGATTTCTTTATCATTACCGAGATGCTGCAGGGCTACACGGATGGTTTCCAGTGGATGCAGTCAAAGCCTGAAGAAATCCACCGAGTGATAGAAGCGTCCTTTGAGTTGTTGTTTTCGCTCAACAGCAACGGCATCTATCATATGGACCTGTGGGCGGCGAATGTCATGATTAGCAACGATGGGACAGCCCCGACCTACGCGATCGATCTAGAGAACTGCTTTGCGCAAAACACTGAGTGTCTTAGCGAAACTCTTGGATTCCAATTCGGATTCTTCTACAGACGCGAGGTTTACAGGTACATCACCGAAGCGGCCTATGACGCCTTGGTCGAATCAGCCCTTGCCGCATACGCTGGTGTTGACCCAAACCGTTTCGAACAGGTGTACAAGCAGAGCAAGCACCTGGACGTGGGCCGCAAGGAGCGTCGTTTTTTCTTCGGCCCGGTTTCGTCACCAACCAGGCCTCGCATCTAAAATGCTTGCTATCAGTGCATGGCAGGCCAGATAACCTTCACCCGAGTACCGAATTGCACCACACCTCCACCAGTGCGCACCTGCGTTCATTTGACCTCAACAACGCAGGGCGCGATTTCATCGTAGGCGACATCCATGGGCACTTCGAGCAGCTCGAGGCGCTACTGTTGCGCCATCGCTTCAATCCCAGCCTCGATCGAGTGTTCTGTACCGGGGATCTCATTGATCGCGGCCCTTTTTCCGAACAGGCCGTGGATTGGCTGAAGCATCCCTGGTTCCATGCGGTGCGAGGGAATCACGAACAGATGGTTCTCGATCACGCAGCAGGCACGGGCGACGCCGCCAGACATGCGCGAAATGGCGGCGCATGGTTCTATCAGCTTGACGCAAAGCGCCAGCAGATTGTGATCGATGCACTCGCTAAACTGCCCATGGCCATTGAAGTTGCAGTGGGTAATCAACGAAAAATCGGCGTGATTCACGCCGAGCTGCCCGGCTGGGAAGACCAACTGGACTGGAACAGCGCTGTGGCACTGCTGTGCTCCGAGCACACCCCCACGCGCCTTGCGGCATACCAGCAAGCCATGTATTCAAGGACCAGGATAACTCGACAGGACCCGACCCCGATCAGCGGAGTCGAGCGTCTGTATGTAGGGCACTCGACCGTACCGGGGATAACGGAACTGGGCAATGTCGTCTATGTCGATACCGGCTGCTCGTTCCCCGATGGGGCTTTGAGCGCCGTGCAACTACGCATAAAAGGCTGAAGCTGCCTATCATGTTGCAGCCCAGGGGATGATAAGCGCCTGGCTACAGGTTCACGGCTCCAGGCGGCGCTGCTGGTGAATCCAGTCGACGATTTCACCATCGGGCGTGTAACCGCTTACCGTTTCGCGCAACAGCTGACGAACTCGCGCGTAATCATCCTCGGCAAGAGCCGCCAACAATACACTAAGGCGCTCCTTAAGCTCGTCCCACGGCAGATGGTCCTCCTGAGCACTCATGATCATCGGGTGGCGGGTAGAGACCACCTCATCGCCTATAAGCAGTTCTTCGTACAGCTTTTCCCCAGGGCGCAGTCCGGTGAACTCGATAGCGATATCTCCGCGAGGATTACCATCGGATTTGATGCTCAGGCCTGAGAGGTGAATCATTTTTTCTGCCAACTCGACGATCTTCACCGGCTCCCCCATGTCCAGCACGAACACATCCCCGCCCCGCCCCATTGAACCTGCCTGGATAACAAGCTGTGCAGCTTCCGGGATGGTCATGAAGTAACGCGTGATCTTGGGGTGAGTGACCGTCAACGGGCCACCGGATTGGATTTGCCTGTAGAACAACGGAATTACCGAACCCGAAGAGCCAAGCACATTGCCGAAACGCACCATAGTGAAACGCGTCTTGTTGACATGCGACACATTGCTGCTGTCTTCGAACAAGACTGGCGCCAGCTCGCGACTCAGCGCCTGTAACGTCATTTCGGCCAACCGCTTGCTGCTGCCCATGACATTGGTGGGGCGTACTGCCTTGTCAGTTGAAATCAGAACGAAGTTGGCAACCTGCGCCTGCAATGCTGCTTGAGCGGTATACAACGTACCGATTACGTTGTTCAGCAGCCCTTCCGACACATTGTGCTCAACCATCGGCACATGCTTGTAAGCAGCCGCATGATAAACCGTCTCGACATGCCAGGCCTTCATTACGTCGAGCAACTGCACCGGGTTTCGTACGCTACCAAGAATGGGCAGCAACCGCGTGGATAGCGAACCTCGCGATACACGCTGCTCCAGCTCCGAGAGGATGCTGTACAGATTGAACTCGCTATGCTCGAACAGAACCAGCACCTTGGGCCTGAGCATCAGGATCTGCCGACACAGCTCCGATCCGATCGACCCTCCGGCCCCCGTGACCATGACTACCTTTGCGCTGACGCAACGTTCAAGCAGGTCATCCTGTGCTGGTACGGCATCTCGGCCCAGCAGGTCGGCAATATCCACTTCCTGCAGATCTTCGACTTTTACCCGGCCGCTGGCCAAGTCCATGAAGCCGGGAACGCTGCGCACATGCAGCGAAAGCCCCTCGAGGAAGCCCAGGATTTCACGTCGGCGAGCACGTGTCGCGGAAGGAATAGCAAGCAGCACCTCCTCTACACCGGTTACCTCGATCATTTTCTCGATATTGTCAGGTGTATAGACCGTCAATCCAGAGATCACCCGATCGGCAATACTTGCATCGTCGTCGATAAAGGCCACAGGTCGCATCAGCTTGCCCATGCGCAAAGCGGCAATCAATTGATTGCCTGCGGCGCCTGCTCCGTAGACGGCTACCTTGGGCAGACCACCGTTGCGATTGGTAAAAGGCACATGTTGCGTGGCGGCAAACCAGTCACCAAGAAAATACTGGCGAACGGCCAGGCGCAATCCGCCCACCATTACCAGGCTCAGCCACCAGTAATTGAAAATGATCGAGCGCGGCACGATGCGTGTGTGATCGCTGTACCAGTAAACAATCACCCCCAGCACCAATGCAGAGAGGCTGACGGCCTTGAAGATTGCGACCAATGCGTCATTGCCGAAATAGCGCATCACCGCCCGATACATGCCAAAGTAGACAAACAGGGGGATGGTCACGATCGGGGCGCATGCAAACAGCCACAGGTGCGCCTTGATCGGCGCAACGTACTCATCAATACCCAGCCGGACGATGAACGCCAGCCAAAGCGCAACCCACACCACCAGTACATCCACAAGCATTTGAAGCAGGCGCTTGCGGCGCCTCGGCAGCGCCAACAGTGAGGCTCGTAACTGTTCCATATCACCTTCGAATACTTTGTAACGTGTTGGGCAAGACCATCTGCTTGTACACTGCTGCGGTCAGACTGCTTGAACAGCCCATCGCGCAAAAACGCACCCACAGCTCAGACAGCAGCGCTGCGTGCCTGCCTTGATTGAGCATAAATCCAGCATGCCCAAACCAACTCAATCCCCTCGCGCGCCCACTGGCTCCGTCGATGACAGGCTCTCCAAGGCCAGCAGCGCCGCGCTCCAGTCTTCAGGGGTATCGATATCAATTGACTCGAGGTTGTCGTAAACCATCATCGGCACCGTGCCGGGCAGCACGAAACGCCTGTGCTCACGTAGCACATCGGGGGCAATCAGGTAGATCGAACCGCTGAGCGTCCAAGCAGGCTCAAGGTCCTGGGACCTCCTGGAGAGATTTTCCCACCCCAGAAAAGGCTCCATGGAATCGCCTTCGAGCCTGAAGCACCAGGCGGGGTGCGTGCTGGCGGCACACACACTGACCAGCGGGCGAGAGACATCTTCCCGGAACAGTGCGACCGCTCGGCGTATCGACTCTGCAGTGCGAAACGGAGATGTAGGCTGCAATAGCAACACTCCATCTACCTGACCATGATCTGACTCATATACGTCGAGAGCATGCAGTACAACGTCGACACTCGTCGCTGTATCCGTGGCCAGGTGCGCAGGCCTCAATCCCGGCACGCTTGCGCCGAAGGCCTGCGCAACAGCGCCGATCTGAGCATCATCGGTCGAAACCAGCACTGCACAGGTCGCGTCGCTTTGCAACGCAGCCTCGATAGTCCAGCCAATTAACGGCCGCCCACCCAGCAACTTGATATTCTTTCCGGGCAACCGCTTCGAGCCGCCTCTGGCCGGTACTACTGCAAGAATCTTCATTGCATTGCCACAAAGCTGGAAAGGATAGAAAGACCTACCTTGCCACTCTTTTCGGGATGGAACTGTGCGCCCCACACATTATTGTGGCCTATCACAGCAGCAACGAAAGTATCGTCATGCTGGCAATTGGCAATCCGGTGGGAAGGATCGGTAGGAACAGCCATGTACGAATGGACGAAGTAAACCGCACTGCTTTCAGGATTGACCGATGCCAATGGGGTTTGCTCCCAGCTCGTTCGGCCTGACGGGAATGTGAGGCTGGACCAGCCGATATGCGGCACCTTCGAGCGCTGCCCATTGCTGTCGAGGGTAGGGATAGGCTCGACCGCCCCTGGAATCAAACCCAGCCCAAAGGAGTGACCATGCTCGCAGCTGCTATCGAGCAACAATTGCATGCCCAGGCAGATACCCATCAGCGGCCGCCCGGAGCTTGCGAACTCGATAATCGCCTGGTGCATGCCATTGGCAGCCAGGTTGCCCATGGCATCAGCAAAGGCACCCACACCAGGTAGCAGGACTTTGGTGGAGTCTTTTAACCTGTCTGGATCAGACACCACGTTGACCGTAGCGCCGCAATGCTCGAGCGCCCGTCGGACACTGAACAGGTTGCCAACGCCATAATCAATAACCGTAACAACTTCACTCATAGGACCGCACCCGTACACCAGCAGCAGAAACGTCACGCCGAATATCAGCGATGCAAGCACGTTGGTAATGCAGGATGTCAGCCATAGCCACGGCGTCCGCCCCCGCCCCTACCACACTGATCGCATGCGCGGAGCTGCCCATGCCGCCACTGGCGATCACGGGAATGTCCACAGCCTCGGTAACAGCCGTGACCAGTTCAAGGTCGAACCCCTTGCGTGTCCCTTCACGGTCCACGGAAGTCAACAGCACTTCGCCAGCACCGAGCCGGGCAGCTTCACGCACCCACTCCAATAGATCCTTGCCAGTGGATTCGCGGCCGTTATCGGTAAATACTTCCCAACGCTGCATACCCACGCTTTTGGCCTCGACCGAAAGTACCATGCACTGGCTGCCGAAACGGCGGGCGATCTCGGTAATCAATCCCGGCCTGGCAACCGCGGCGGTATTGACCGCCACCTTGTCGGCGCCACAACGCAGCAGATGCGCAACGTCATCCACCGACCGTACGCCACCACCGACAGTAAGGGGAATGAACACGTTTCTTGCCGTGTTCTCGATCAACTCGCTCAGGCTGTTGCGCCCATAAAGGCTCGCAACGCAATCCATGTAGATAAGTTCATCGATACCCTGCTCGTAATAGCGTATGGCAAAATCGTTAGGCACACCGATTTTGCGTAACCCTTCGAGGTGAATACCCTTGATCAGGTCCTTGCCCTTTACATCGAGTCGGGCAATAAGGCGGGTGTTACTCATTAAGCGTTGCCCTGCGGAGCCCAAGGGGTGTAGCGAAGTTTCCACTCGCCATCGACAACATGCCAAAGGTGCGGCGAGCGGAACTTGTCACAGGTTGCCAAGAACTCTTCACGCGTCATGCTGATGTAATCTAGAAACTCTTTTTCATAGCGTGAAGGGTATTCCCCCTCATAACGCTGCATCAGCGCGATTGCTTCGTCCTTGTCGATGTGATGATTACGAATCTCTTGGGCGGAATCCATCATCGTGCGGCCGACACCGAACTTGATCCAGCGTGTGAAATAGAAGAAACCATCAACCTTGTCATCGAGGCTGTTGTATTTGGAGTAGGTGCCTTCGGTACGTACCGGATTGGCCTCGAAACCGGTGTGTTCCACCGCGTAGTAGTAGGCTTCCTGAGGGACCCACTTGGTGTAGTACCCCAGGTACTTGAAGTCGATACCTTTCTTCTCGAGTACGTCGGGCGCCATTGGCAGATAGCTGGCAAGGTCGACCATAGGAACGCCGTCGTCAAGGTATTCACCAATGGCTTTGCCACCCAGGTATACATCGCGAATGTCCTTGTCGCCCAGGTAGTCGAGCGAGAAACCTTCACTTTCCACTTTCTGATCTTTCGCGGCATAGCTGGAGGTCTTGTGAGAAATCTTCTCACCGTACTCACCCGGCATTTCCCCGTAAAAAATCAGTGGAATATTAAACTTGGCGGCCATTTTAGCCACAAATGTCTTCTGGCCGAGGATGAACGGCTGGAACGGGTGTAGCAGGTTGATCGTCGCATTGCGGGTCAGCAAACGATGGATCTTACCGTTGGGCGTGTACAGGAAGTTGTCAAACCCACCAACGTGCAACCAATTCTGAAAGTTCTTCCAGCCGATATCGGTGTACAGGTGCGGGGACCAGGTCACGGTCAGTGGATTCATACCGTACTTGTACTTCAACAGGTGGGACTGCATCGCGCTGTCCTTGCCACCGCTACCGCCCACGATGCAGTCGTAGGAGCCGTCGTTCTTGCGGTACTGATTGCACAGTTCCACAAGCTCGCGCTCGCGTTCGGCCCAGTCGATTTCACCTGTTTCCTTGAGCTTGTTGAAGTTACAGGCATGGCACACGCCATTTTCGTCAAAGCTCAGTGTTGTCTTGGTTGAGCTATGGCTATGCGCGTACTCGTTGCTCGACATCGGCTGCTGGTTGGACATGTTGCAGATTTTGCAAAACTTGACATCCCGCGGCAGGCCGTAAAAAACCTCAAGCTCGCCTTTGGGCAGAGAAAACTTCGATAGATCAAAAGACGCGTTAGGGGAAATCTTCAACGTAACTCTCCAAGAGAAAAATCAACAACTAGACAGGATACTTATTACGAGCCAGTTGCAGGTCGTCAGGACGCCCCACATCAAGCCAAGGCTCGTGCATCGGGTATGCAATCGTACTTTCGCCCTTCTGCTGGACACGCTCGAACAGCGTAGGCATGTCGCATTGACCGCCCACAACCAACTCGTCAAGTGCTGCAGGGTCCAAGACGTAGATACCGGCATTCACATGAGTTTTATAGATAGGCTTTTCATCAAAACCAACGATTTTGATGCCCTCCGTACGAATCACCCCGAATGGGTTCTGCCACTCATGAAGCCTAACTGCCATTGTTGCCAACGCTCCATGTCTTAGGTGGAAATCAAGAATTTCACCGTAGCGTATATCACTCAATACATCGCCATTCGTTACAAGGAACGGCAGGGTTGGGCGCGGCGACAACAAACTGATAGCGCCCGCAGTGCCAAGAGGTGAATCCTCATGAAGATAAGTGATCTTCACCCCCCACTTGTGGCCATCTCCAAAATAGTCCTCGATCATATGCCCGAGGTAATGCACAGACACAATGAAATTGACGAAACCATCTGCCTTCGCGCGCTCGATGATCAACTCGAGCATGGGCCTGCCGCCTACCGGCAACATAGGTTTGGGACAGTCTTCAGTGAGTGGCAGCAATCGCTTGCCCAAGCCACCGGCCATGATCACCATTGTGTTTTCGCGTTCAGCAGGTTCCAGCACTTCATCCCACAGGTGCAAGCCCACAACGCGACGTTCTGCATCTATGATCGGTAGTTGATGGACCTTGTTGGCGTGCATCAGGTGCAGAACCATATCGCGCGCCATCTCAGGCGGAACAACCAACGGGTTGAGCGCCATGATCTGCTCCACAGGGCTGCCGAGTTCAAGCCCACGCAGCAAGCCGCGCCTGACATCACCGTCGGTGACACTCCCTTGCAAGCGACCTTGCGGACAAACGACGAGCGCGATTTGCAACCCGGAAGCATCCAGGTTGCTGATCGCCTGCTGAATACTCGAGCCCTGGGCAAGCAACACTTTGCGCCAGAGTTGCTGATCTAGTGGTTTCATGTTTTTTCTGGCCGACTCACATATTTCGATTCATGGATTCGTACTGACGCACTCGTTACCACATGACCTGCGGGTAGGTCTTTTACCAAGGTAGCACCCGCTCCGACGATACCGCACTGACCTATCGATACGCCTTGTATGGTCACGGAGCCGGCTCCGATGAAGGACTCACTTGCCACGCTGACACCTCCACACAGCACTGCGGATGGGGCCAAGTGAACATGGCTGCCAAGTATACAGTCGTGATCAATTCTGACCCCGGTATTTATAATCGAGTTAACACCAATCGCAGTATCGGCCTGGATAATTGCACCCGCCATGACCTGTACCCCGTCGCCCAACTTCACACTCGGGTCAACCCAGGCAGAGGGATGAACGAGCGACGGAAAGTGAAAGCCTCGTGCGGTCAACTTAAAAAAAATATCCCGGCGAAGTGACGAACCCAGTACCTGACCGATGCCGTTGACCAGTCCGACTTGCTCAACATCAAACTGTTCGAGCACCTCATCCCCACCCAGGACATTCACGCCACGCCAGGACGCAATAGAAGCCGCAGCAAGAGCGGGATCACAAACACCAAGTACGTCGACCCCCACCGCGCGCAGCAAAGACAACAGCACTTTGGCATGCCCACCTGCCCCGAGCAGAAGCACCGGACACGATGTGCCATCCATCAGCGCCGTCATCATTCAACTGCCTCGCCGGCTCGATAGTCGCGCGAAGCCGCTATACCGACCATTCCCCACAAGGCAGTAGCCGGCAGCCCCCCACCGCAACGCGCGGTAGCCAGGTCAGTACGAGCAAATCGCTCACCGGCTGCGATATCTCGCGTAACCACCACTTGCTGACGTGCGGCATTACGTGTATCCCATTCACTGGGTTGCGGTGACTTTGAGGACGAGCCCAGCGCTTGCTCCAGACCGCGGATCTGCGCAACCATCTCGGCGAGCTCGGTCGGCTCCAGAGAAGCCTTGTGATCCGGGCCAGACATCGTTCGGTCCAAGGTGAAGTGTTTTTCAATCACTTTCGCGCCGCGGGCGACAGCTGCCAGCGGAATCAACAAGCCCTGAGTATGATCAGAGTAACCGACCTCTAGACCAAAGGCGTGTTGCAGGGTATCCATCGCCCGCAGGTTCACTTCCGTAAGCGGCGTTGGATACTGCGAGGTGCAGTGAAGCAAGGTCACATGCCCCTTCAGACGCTCCCGCGCCTGGGCTTTGCTCCAGCAACGCCAAACCTGATCCATGCCCAGAGGCTCCTGATCATTGGCCAAAGCGTGCGCGATGATAGCCAGCCCCTGCTCCACCTCACTCAATGTCGCCATACCAGTGGAAAGAATCAGTGGTTTGCCCGTACGCGCAAACTGCCACAGCAGCGGGCCATTGGTCAGCTCACCGGATGGTATCTTGAAGAACGGTATGTCCAGCGTACACAGAAATTCGAGACTGTCCCCATCGAAAGCGGTACTGATGAACTCGATTCCCTTGGCCTTCGCATGCGCCTGCAGGTCCGCATGCCAAGCTCTGGGCAATTCCAATTTTTGAAGCATGGCTAACTGACTTTCAGCAGCATCGGTGGTCTTCTGCTGATAAAGCGCCTTGGGTGCAGTGGCCGACGCCAGCTTCCGAGCATCGAAGGTCTGAAACTTTACCGCGTCCGCGCCTGCGCGCGCGGCCAACTCGACCAATTGAAAAGCCAGATCGCGCTGCCCATTGTGGTTAACGCCGGCCTCGGCAATAACGTATACGCCTTCCTCGTTTAATTTTTTCATACGTCAACTCAAATCATGAAATGACTTGTGACCTGAGACGTCACAAGTTTCGAGGATCTGCACGATCTGCTTGGCAGCATCGCCTTGTCCATAAGGGTTTTCAACTTGCTTGCAAGCGGCTGAAAAAGGTTGACTCAAAGCCGTTTCAAGGGCGGCGACAATACACGCTTTTTCCGGTAGACAGTGGACGACGGACTCTGCACACAGACGACCTTGCTGGCGCGCACCGATATTCACGGTCGGCACACCGAAGGACGGCACCTCAATGAGCCCACTGGACGAGTTGCCCACAACCGCTGCGGCCTTGCCCACCACACTGAGATAACGGCGAAAACCCAGCGACGGGATCGCCAGTACACGACCGGGATTGGAAGCCGCATAATCTTCAATCATGGGAATGAGATCCCGTCCGCCATTATCGGCGTTGGGATAGGTGAGCACTACACCGTAATCGGAAAATTCGTCCAGTGCTCCCAGTAGCGCAGCGAAACTGGAGGCAGGGTCTTCTTTCAGAAGCGTTACCGGATGATAGGTCACCAGCAGAAACGGCGAGTTGAAATCAAACGACAACGTCTCTGCCAGCTCAGGCTCGGACAGAACGGGCGTGCGCTTGATATGATCCAGACCCACAGCCCCTACATTGAACACACGCTCTGGCGCTTCGCCCATCTGGATGACGCGTTGACGATAGGGGTGCGCCGCGACGAAATGCAGATAGGCCATCTTGCTTATAGCGTGCCGAATCGCGTCATCATAGGCCCCTTCGGTAACCTCACCACCATGCAGATGGGCGACCGGAATTCGCATGATCAAGGCAGCCTGAACGATACTTAGTGCCTCAAACCTGTCGCCCAACACCACTAGGATGTCAGGCCGCAGTCGATCAAGCGCATCAGCAAAACCCAGCGTACCCAGGCCCATAGACTTGACCGTACCGACATCGGTGTTGGATGACAGCAGCATTTCGACCTTGGCGTCGATGACGAAACCATCGTCTTTAATCTGCTGCCAGGTATTACCAAACTCCGGAGACAGGTGCATGCAACTAACAATAACCTGCAGTTCCAGCGACGAACTGGCCTGGATCTCCTTCATCAGCCAATACAGAAGGCCGTACTCTGCCCTGGTACCGGTGAATACGGCGATGCGCCGACTCATGAAGCTCCACCGGCGGGCACGCTGCTGGGCAGGTTCACCACCCTGGCCTCAAGCCACTGGGCATTGCTCAAATCCCCGGAGATGCACTCGCGGTAAGCCGGCAGATGATTCATCAGGCGCCATATAGGGCGCGTCATCACACCGCTGTCATTGGTGGCCTTGAGCAGCGCATCCCGCTGCTCCAGATCCTGGCAGACAACCGCATTCAACCAGTAATTGGAACGACAGCCCTCGGGCTCGAGCACAAATTGCAAGTCGCTACCGGCCAGTTCATCAGCGTAGCGCATCGCCAAAGCGCGCTTGGCTTCTAGGAATGCATCGAGTTGCTCGAGCTGAGCACAACCCAAAGCCGCGTTGATATTCGGCAAGCGATAGTTGTAACCCACCTCATCATGCACGTACTCGTAGGGATGTGGCTGCTTGGCGGTTGTGGTCAAGTGTTTGGCCTTATTCCCGAGAGCCTCGCCTGCCAACAGCATGCCGCCACCACCGGTAGTGATGACCTTGTTACCGTTGAAGCTCAGGGTGCCGATCAGACCGAAGGTGCCGGTATGCTGCCCCTTGTAGGTGCTGCCCAGCGATTCGGCAGCATCTTCGACCAATGCAAGCCCCCAGCGACGACACACATCGACCAACTCATCCAGGGCCACCGGATGACCGAAGGTGTGCATCGGCAAGCAGGCCCTGATGACTCGTTCATCCTTTTTCAGACGGCACTGGCCGTCGGCATCGATGAACGCCTCGGCCTCGAGCCACACCGCGAGCGCCGATGGAGAAAGGCCCAGAGTTTCACGGTCCACATCCACAAACACCGGCTGTGCCCCACAATAGGCGATGGCATTGCAGGTAGCCACAAACGTCAGCGACTGGGTAATCACCAGCTCACCGGGTTTGACACCCGCGAGCAACAACGCAATGTGCAGCGCAGCGGTTCCATTGACGGTTGCAACTGCCCGCGGGCTTCCTGTGTAGCTCTGCATGTCACGTTCGAAGCGATCAACAAAGGCACCTACGCTGGAGACAAACGTAGACGTGATTGTATCGGCCACATACTGCTGCTCGTTGCCCCCAAATACCGGCGCGTGCAACGGTATGAATTCATTGGTGCGATATTGTTCGCGTACAAACCTGACGAGCGAGTCGAACATACCGAACCTCAAACGTTATAGATATTGGCTTTGTATTTGGCCAGATTCTGTGGCTGCGAGAACCATTCCACCGTCTTTTCCAGACCTTGGCGAATGGAGTACTCAGGCTTGAATCCGGTCAAACCATGAATCTTGGAGTTGTCACACCACAGACGGAAAACCTCGGACTTTTCTGGACGAATGCGCTGATCGTCCGTCAGAAACTCGACGTCACTGCCCATCAGCTCACGGATCAGGCTGAGGGTGTCACCAACGGAAATCTCGAAATTCGAACCGATGTTGACGGTTTCACCGATCGCACGCTCGCAGCGCGCAAGCTCAAGGAATCCTCGGCAAGTATCAGCAACATAGTTGAAGTCGCGAGTAGGGGTTACGTCGCCCAGCTTGATCTGCTTCTGGCCGGCGGCGATCTGACTGATGATGGTCGGAATAACTGCCCGAGCAGACTGGCGAGGGCCATAGGTATTGAACGGACGAGCGATGGTCAACGGCAGATCAAAGGCATTGAAAAAGCTCATCGCCATCGCATCGGCACCAATTTTTGACGCACTGTAAGGCGATTGTGCCTGAAGCGGATGCTTCTCATCGATCGGCACATACTGTGCGGTACCGTACACTTCGCTTGTGGACGTGTGAATGATGCGCTTGACGCCGTTCTCCAGCGCAGCCTGGCAGATGTTCAGGGTCCCCTTGACATTGGTATCCACGTAGCTGTCAGGGGCAACATACGAGTATGGAATGGCAATGAGTGCCGCTAGGTGAAAGACAATATCCACATCTTTTGTAATGTGCTTGCAATAGTGAGGATCCCTCACGTCGCCGTTAAGCACCTCAATCTGCGAAAGACAGTCAACGTCTTCAAGCCAGCCCCAATAGTTGAATGAGTTATATTGGGAAAGCGCCTTAACCTTATAACCTTCACGCACCAGCAACTCGGTCAAATGCGAGCCGATAAATCCGTCAGCGCCGGTCACCAAAACTGTAGTCATCGTTAAACCCTTAAAGTCTCTTTCCCTGACACTTGCTCAGGGGCGACAAAGATATGAATGTACCATCGAAGAAGCTCGCCAAGGGACCTTGGCGCAGCGACTCAACTGATCGTAAGATGCGGCCTGATCGGCACCCCATGCGACCCGTCGCCCCTGCTTGCTCGAGAGGGCTCAGCGGCCGGGACGTCCAGGGCCATGTCGCCATGCAAGGCTCACCAATAGCCCTGCTGCCGCGGCTCCAGCACCAACGCTGCACAAAGCATCAAAAGCGAGCTTTATGCAGCACAAAATTTTCGAACCACTATACACAAAGACAGAACGCTTCTCCATTGCCCCGCTCTGTCAACCTACCCCACGGAGCGGTAGAGGGCTTACGCGAGAGCAATAGGAGCCTTGGATAAACAGACCCTATACCCCGCCCAGTAGCGATGATTGCCTGAGTAACTGTCCAGTTAAAACAACTATCGACCAGACTCATCCCAACCAAAGAAACATTCACCCAAATGGATCACATCGCTTATCAGACCACCCTCGATGCATCACCTATTGCGCACGACACCCAATATCTGGAACTTCCTAACGCAAGAGCGATTACTTCCACCATGGGGTTTTCGCTAGAAGAACCCCACCGAAGCCGAGCAGGCAAAATGCCGCGATGGAGCCTGCGCACTCGAGCTTAGAGACCATCTACGACCTACCGACCACTCTCAGGCAACGAAGGCGCCTGCGTCTTGGCGACCACAGGCACCGCCATTGAAACCTCTTGTGAAAGATGAAGGCGACGCACGACAAGCACATTTCGCATAATCGCCAGAAAAATGCCGAAGACGCCACCTACTACCAAGCCCATCAATATCACTATCAACTTTTTCGGTTGCACTGGCGCCACTGGTACCACCGCAGGCTGATCAATGCTTACCAATCGCATGCTGCTAGCGTCCGCTCCCATACCCTCAAGTCGCACTCGCTCGGCACGCAGAGACTCGATTCCTTTCAGAAACAGCTCATCATTATCGCGCTTGCGCAATACTTCGACCTCGCGATTATTGGCGAGCACCAAGAGCTGCTTGCGAATCTGTGCAACCTTGGGATCGGAAAAATCGTCCGACTCACGACGGCGCATTACCTGGCGCTCCGCCTCCAGTGCATCTACACCCATGAAGTACAGAGGGATCTGCTGGTTGGTGACCTCGGTTCGATTTATCGTACCGGAGGAATCGCTATTGGCCATGGAAGAAGGCGTTGAAGGCCTCTTCAAACCCAGGGAACGCGCTATTGTGATGGCCTCATTCAACTGGGCAATACGGTCCTCCCTCAGCAGCTTGAGCTGGGCACGCAACGCCTTCAACTCATCCTGCAACTGCGCGCGCTTCAGACGATCAGCCTCTAGCAACTCGGCGATTCGCCCCTGCTTCGTAGCATCATAGTTGCTGCGTGCAGCAGCTAGCTTCGCATCTACTTCAGCCAGCCGATTGCTGACGATAACCTTTAGGTCGTCAGAAATGTGTCGGCGCTCGTTATCAATTGCGTATTCAATCAGTCCGTTGAGCGCGTCAGGGCCATTGATGCCCTGCGGGTAGCGCATCTGCATACTTACACTTGTGGAGAACGCGGCAGGCTTCTGAACGTCCGTCTGCACCTTCATCTGCAAATCGCGGTTAAACCTCTCGAAAGCGTGCGCTGGCGCACCGTAGGCCGCAACAAACTGTTCTTGCAACTGCGGATTGGCCTGATAGAAGCCAAGGCGGACCTCATAGGAGTCCAGAGCAGAGGCAACCCGCATCAGCGCCTCATCCGGCGACAGCGAGTAGACACCTGAACGATTCAATGCATCCAGATCATTCAGTGGAACAGAACGCAGCGCTGCACTGGTTTCGTACTCTGGCGTGGCTGTAAAAGCGTAGATGGCCCCCAGCGCAGCGAACATCAGCGAGGAAGCGACGATCAATTTTTTCTGCTGCCAAACCACCTGGGCGGTCGCCAGAAAATCAAATTCACCTTGTGTGATGACCGGGGGTATACGGGAAACACTTGTCACATTTAAACCTGCTCTGGCTGAAATATACGTACCGTGTCTGACAGACAAGCACCTATACACTATCGGCGAACTCGCCGAATAGAGCCACAGGGCACACTGCCGCATCATTTGCATGCATTGTGCCACCTAATCGCGCCGCGCTCCATACTGGACGTGTCAGGCACCCTTCATCCAAGAACGTACGCCGTGATTGCTCAACCATACATCCTTCAACAGCGCCAAGATCGCCCCCAAGAATAGACCAACCAAAACACCCAGCAATATGATCAACGCCTTCTTCGGATTGACTGGCATATCAGGCGACTCGACCCCTCCATCCTGCCGATAGACCTCTACAGTGGCCGGATCGACCGTCAACGACTGATAGAACTCGAAATCAGCCTGTTGCTCACGCAATTTAGAGATAAAAGGATCGTCCGAGCTCCGCCGCTCCAAATTACTGATTTCCGCCTCCAGCGCCTCGCTTCCACGCATATAGGTCAGCGCCCCGTCCATATTTGCGGACAGCTCCTTGGCGATATCTCCGCTGATGATCGGCGGTCTTACCAACCCAATGGACTTGGCGATAACCAGCGCCTCCTTGAGTTGCGCGATTCGGTCCTCTCGCTTGTGCACCCCAGTCTCGCGCGCCAAGGCAATCTGCCGCTCAAGGTTATTTGCCTTGACCATAGCGTCAGCCTTCACATCCTTGAGCACCTCGCTCTTCGCGCGCTCTCCTGCCATTTGCACATAGCGCATCGCCCACTGTGCAGCCAAGTGCGGATCGGATAGCTTGACGGCAATAGAGTAACGACCTGGCGAGTCGGGATTCACAAGCTCTAGCACCAGCACCTTGCTCATCTGGTTGTAAAGATCATCTAGGGAGCGCGCGCCCTCTCGCTGAGCCGACCAAGGCAGGTAATTCGACTCAAAAAATTCACGTCGTAATGACTCGGACTGCAACGCACGCGAGTACACATCGGAGATGTCTTTTACTGACAGCATAATCAATCCCGAACTACCACCGCGACCATAGTTGAAATGAGCAATATCATTTTGAGTGGGAGGCTGCACAAATACCTTAGCTTCGTAGATCGGAGTTACAAGCATGCTGTATGCCACAGCAATTGCCCCCACCAGAAGTGTCGTCACGAGAACCAATAGCCTATGCCGCCACAATCGAGCCATCAGCTCCACAAGATCAATTTCATCATCTCTGATCACTCGTTCACGGTCGTTGGACATTTATTTTTTGGTTCCCTGGGTCCATTTTCTTTTGAAACCAACCATTTAAGATTGGAAGGTCAGTAAAACGGCAGATAGCAAAATGATGTCATTTACATATAATTCTTTAATAAATCATAGCTTAGTGACGTTTTTGACATCCTGCCTGGTGTCGACGACATTTTCTTTACGCGCATGCGGCACCGATGCAGAGGTATCTGATAAGTCAACATTCAGATAAGTTCCCAGCGCAAAAGCAAAAGCCACAACACTACTTTCAACCACCTGGCTCACATGCCGATGCACAATGGCAATACTTAGGGCAGTACGTAGCCGGCATCGAGCTCAGCATGTGCCAGCATAATCTGCTGCAGCATGACGGTTGAAAGCATGATCAATCGCCAGATGAATGCGAGGTAGACAGCGGGCCCGAGCGGCCATCCCGCGGATACCGATGCGCAAACCAAAAGAGAGGAGAAACAGAGAGGAAGGAGGGCTTGATAATAGGCTGAAACGCCATAGATAGCGCGGTGATGAGGAATCGAGAGTAAAACATGCGCGGCCCATTCCAGGGTATTCAATGGAGCGCCATTACCCCATAAAAGATCGCCGCCGCCACGTGGCATCTTCGCTCAATTGCTGTAGGAAGATTCTGCATTTTACAGCCAGATGAGCTGCGTTACCGACTCATACGCCGGGCACGACTTCTGGCACGCACTGCAACATATGCCCCCATCACCGGCCCAACCAGCAACCCACCCACCAATGCTACCAGCACCACAACCGACAACGGCAACGCCGGCGCAGCCCACCCAAACAGCACCAATGCCACCGACTGCTGGTTCTCCAGCACAAACAGCAGCACCACCGCCGCAACGGCCAGCACCACCAGCGCTAGCACTACACGCTTGAGGTTACGCATGACTTGCTCCTTGCTCAGCGGCCATCATGCGCCCTCCTCCTCATCGTTGACCCGATCACGCAACTCTTTACCGGGCTTGAAATGCGGCACGAACTTGCCGTCCAGACTCACCGACTGCCCCGTCTTCGGGTTACGGCCCAAGCGCGGCGCCCGGTAATGCAGCGAGAAGCTGCCAAAGCCACGGATCTCGATTCGATCCCCTGTAGCCAGGCACTGGGACATCTGCTCAAGCATGGTCTTGATGGCCAGCTCCACATCCTTCGATGAAAGCAGCCCTTGATGGGTGACAATACGTTCGATCAGCTCCGACTTCGTCATATTTTTCCCTTCTTTATCAAGCAGCTAGATCATTGCTTACTCTGTTTGTAGCACGCCCTAGCTGATTTGAACAGGGTGGTTCTTGACTTAATAAAATTTTCAAGATTTGCGCACAAGGGTGACAACTGAGTGCCGCTGCCCGCAGGTGAGGCGGGGCAAGGGATTGGCGCATTTACTTCGCCCTGACGTGGACGAATCCGCCCTGGCGGAACACAGGAAGGCATGGGACCCCCTGCAGACTCATCGGCAAACAGACATGAATCGCAGGCACAAAAAAGGGCGACCGAAGTCGCCCTTTTTAATGATCAAGCAGAACTCAGTTCTGTTTGGCCATTGCTTCGCGCAGCAGTGCAGCCATGGTGGTATCGGCGGCAGCTTCCGGAGCGGCTTTCAGGCTCTGGATTGCTTCTTTCTCTTCAGCATCGTCTTTCGACTTGATGGAGAGGTTGATTACGCGGCTCTTGCGGTCAACGCTGATGATCTTGGCTTCAACTTCTTCGCCTTCCTTCAGGACGTTACGCGCGTCTTCAACGCGGTCACGGCTGATTTCGGAAGCTTTCAGAGTGGCTTCGATATCGTCGGCCAGGGTGATGATAGCGCCCTTGGCGTCAACTTCTTTAACGATACCTTTTACGATAGCGCCTTTGTCGTTGACAGCAACGTAGTTGGAGAACGGATCGTCTTCCAGCTGCTTGATACCCAGGGAGATACGCTCGCGCTCTGGGTCAACCGACAGGATGACGGTGTCCAGCTCGTCGCCCTTCTTGAAGCGACGTACGGCTTCTTCGCCCACTTCGTTCCAGGAGATGTCGGACAGGTGAACCAGACCGTCGATGCCGCCGTCCAGACCAATGAAGATACCGAAATCGGTGATCGACTTGATGGTGCCGGAGATCTTGTCGCCCTTGTTGAACTGGCCAGAGAAGTCTTCCCATGGGTTCGACTTGCACTGCTTGATGCCCAGGGAGATACGACGACGCTCTTCGTCGATGTCCAGAACCATGACTTCCACTTCGTCGCCGACTTGTACGACTTTCGAAGGGTGGATGTTCTTGTTGGTCCAGTCCATTTCGGAAACGTGTACCAGGCCTTCCACGCCTTCTTCCAGCTCTGCGAAGCAGCCGTAGTCGGTCAGGTTGGTGACGCGCGCCATGACGCGGGTGCTTTCTGGGTAACGTGCCTTGATAGCAACCCATGGGTCTTCGCCCAGTTGCTTCAGGCCCAGCGAAACGCGGTTACGCTCACGATCGTACTTCAGTACCTTGACGTCGATCTCGTCGCCAACGTTGACGATTTCCGACGGGTGCTTGATACGCTTCCAGGCCATGTCGGTGATGTGCAGCAGGCCATCAACGCCGCCCAGGTCAACGAATGCGCCGTAGTCGGTGAGGTTCTTGACGATACCTTTGACTTGCTGGCCTTCCTGCAGCGATTCCAGCAGAGCTTCGCGCTCGGCGCTGTTTTCGGCTTCCAGGACACTGCGACGGGAAACGACAACGTTGTTGCGCTTCTGGTCCAGCTTGATGACCTTGAATTCCAGCTCTTTGCCTTCGAGGTGGGTGGTGTCGCGCACTGGGCGGACATCAACCAGGGAGCCCGGCAGGAACGCACGGATACCGTTAACGTCGACAGTGAAGCCGCCTTTAACCTTACCGTTGATAACGCCCTTGACCACTTCTTCGGCGGCGAAAGCTGCTTCCAGAACAATCCAGCACTCGGCGCGCTTGGCTTTTTCACGGGACAGCTTGGTTTCGCCAAAGCCGTCTTCGACCGCGTCCAGCGCAACGTGAACTTCGTCACCGACCTTGATGGTCAGCTCGCCAGCTTCGTTGTAGAACTGCTCGAGCGGGATGACGCCCTCGGACTTCAGACCGGCGTGGACAGTAACCCAGTCACCGTCGATATCGACAACGATACCGGTGATGATCGCACCTGGTTGAAGGTTGAGGGTTTTCAGGCTTTCTTCAAAGAGTTCTGCAAAGCTTTCGCTCATTTTAATTCCTGTAGATTAGGGCGAGACATACGCCCATCAGCCACATTCCAGACAATGTGGGTTTCGTTCATATAAAGGGAAAGCCTGCAGGACGTTGACTGGTGCCCCTGCATGCCGCCCTGTATCAGGCGATATCGCGAAGTGCGATCTCGCTTCTGATGCGTTGCAACACCTGTTCGATGGACAATTCCGTGGAATCCAGCTGGATTGCATCGGCCGCCGGCTTGAGCGGGGCCACTGCGCGCTGGGTGTCGCGCTCATCACGCGCACGTATCTCATCTAGCAGACTCGACAGACTAACATCATCGCCCTTGCCCTTCAACTGCAAGTAACGACGACGCGCCCGCTCCTCGGCGCTGGCCGTGAGGAAAATCTTCAAGGGCGCGTCTGGAAACACCACCGTCCCCATGTCGCGCCCATCGGCGATCAGGCCGGGAGACTCCTGAAACGCCCGCTGGCGCTGCAGCAGCGCATCACGCACCGCCGGCAGCGATGCCACCATCGATGCGCCAGCGCCCACGGTTTCGGTACGGATCACATTGCTCACATCATCCCCCTCGAGGATGATCTGCTGCAACTTGCCCGGCTCGGCGGCGATGAATTGCACGTCCAGATGGGCGGCCAGCTTGACCAGCAGTTCTTCATTGGTCAGGTCGACACCGTGGTTGCCGGCGGCGAATGCCAGGAGGCGGTACAGAGCCCCGGAATCCAGCAGCTTCCAGCCCAGCTCGCGGGCCAGCATGCCGGCAACGGTACCCTTGCCAGAACCGCTAGGCCCGTCGATGGTGATGACCGGTGCCAGCGCGTTCACGACTTGCCCTCTTCAGCTACGCGGATGCCGACTTCGGCACACAGCGCGAGGAAGTTGGGGAACGAGGTGGCGACGTTGGCACAGTCATGGATGCGAATCGGCGCGCAAGCGCGCAGCGAGGCGACGCTGAAGGCCATGGAGATACGGTGGTCGCCATGCCCATGCACTTCGCCACCACCGATGCTGCCGCCGTCGATGATGATGCCATCCGGGGTAGGTTCGCACTTCACGCCCAGCGCCAGCAGGCCGTCGGCCATGACCTGGATGCGATCCGACTCCTTCACCCGCAGCTCTTCAGCGCCGCGCAGCACGGTACGCCCTTCGGCACAGGCCGCAGCCACGAACAGCACAGGGAACTCGTCGATCGCCAGGGGCACCAGGTGCTCCGGAATCTCGATACCCTTGAGCCTGGCGCCGCGCACTCGCAGGTCGGCTACCGGCTCGCCGCCGACTTCACGCTGGTTTTCCAGGGTGATGTCGCCGCCCATCAGTTGCAGAATGTCGATGACACCGGTGCGGGTCGGGTTGATGCCGACGTGCTCCAGTACCAGCTCCGAACCCTCGGCAATCGAGGCCGCGACCAGGAAGAAGGCCGCCGAGGAGATATCGGCCGGCACCTCGATGTGGGTGGCGGTCAGCTTGCCACCGGACTCCAGCGAGGCGGTAGGGCCATCGACGCTCACGCTGTAGCCAAAACCGCGCAGCATGCGTTCGGTATGGTCACGGGTAGGCGCAGGCTCGGTGACGGTAGTCTTGCCCTGGGCATACAGGCCGGCCAGCAACAGGCAGGATTTGACCTGGGCACTGGCCATCGGCAGTTTGTAATCCAGCGCCTTGAGCGCATGGCCACCGCGGATGGTCATCGGCGGGCGGCCCTCGGCGGCGGTCTCGATGACCGCACCCATTTCGCGCAGCGGGTTGGCCACACGGTTCATCGGGCGCTTGGACAGCGAAGCATCGCCGGTCAGCACGGTGTCGAACGGCTGCGCGGCCAGCAGGCCGGACAGCAGGCGCATCGAGGTACCCGAGTTGCCCAGGTAGATCGGGCCAGGCGGCGGTTTGAGGCCATTGAGCCCCACCCCGTGAATGGTCACGCGACCATGGTGCGGGCCTTCGATGACCACGCCCATGTCGCGGAACGCCTGCAGGGTCGCCAGCGCATCCTCACCCTCGAGGAAGCCTTCCACCTCGGTGGTGCCTTCGGCCAGGGAGCCGAGCATGATCGAGCGGTGGGAAATCGATTTGTCGCCTGGTACGCGAATACGGCCGGACAGGCGGCCACCAGGTTGTGCCAGGAAAATCAGGTCGTTGGAGTTCATAGCGTCCACATAGGCCCGACGGGCCAGGATTTTACTGAAATGCTCGCGGGCAACCCGGGCGCGGGTGAAAACGCCCAGCAGCTGGTGCCCATCCCCTGCATCGACCGCGTCGCGCAAGGCGTCGAGGTCGCTGCGAAATGTATCCAGTGTGCGCAGGACAGCCTCGCGATTGGCGAGGAAGATGTCATGCCACATGACCGGGTCGCTTCCGGCGATTCTTGTGAAATCGCGGAACCCACCGGCAGCGTAACGGAAGATATCGAGGTTTTCATTGCGCTTGGCCAGCGAATCGACCAGGCCGAAAGCCAGCAGATGCGGCAGATGACTGGTTGCCGCCAGCACTTCGTCGTGGCGCTCCACCTGCATGTGCTCGACATCGGCATCCAGTGCACGCCACAGGCGATCGACCAGCGCCAGGGCGGCCGGATCGGTTTCTGCCAGCGGCGTGAGAATCACCTTGTGGCGACGGAACAGGGCGGCATTGGAGGCCTCCACCCCACTCTGCTCGGAGCCCGCGATCGGATGGCCAGGTACGAAACGCGGCAGTTTCTCGGCAAAGGCTTCGCGCGCAGCACGCACCACGTTGCCCTTGGCGCTGCCCACATCAGTCAGCACCGCTGCACCCAGGTCAAGCTGCGCCAGGCGCGCCAGGAGCTTTTCCATGGCCAGGATCGGCACCGCCAGCTGGATCACGTCAGCCCCGACACAGGCCGCAGCCAGGTCCTCTTCACAACGGTCGACCACACCCAGCTCGACCGCCAGCTTGCGCGACTGCGGGTCCAGGTCGACACCGACCACCTCGCGGCACAGGCCACTTTCACGCAGGCCCTTGGCGAACGAGCCGCCAATCAGGCCCAGGCCCACCACCACCAGCCGGCCAATGACGGGCCCGCCTTGCTTTACGACTTCAACCACGGAGCAGGACCCTGTTCAGAACATCACGCATTGGCATACCTCAGAGCACCGCCTTCGGATACGAGCCCAGTACCTTCAGGGCCACCGCCTCCTGGCTGATCTGCTCCAGCACCGCCTTGATCAACGGATCACGATGGTGGCCGACGAAGTCGATGAAGAACACGTAGGTCCACTTGCCGCTGCGCGACGGACGGGTCTCGATGCGGGTCAGGTCGATGCCGTTCTCGTGGAACGGTACCAGCAGTTCGTGCAACGCACCCGGCTTGTTGCTCATCGAAACGATGATCGAGGTCTTGTCATCACCGGTCGGTGGCACTTCCTGGTTGCCGATCATGAGGAAGCGCGTGGCATTGTCCGGACGGTCTTCGATTTTCTCCGCCAGGCGTGTCAGACCGTACAGGCCGGCCGCCATGTCACCGGCGATCGCCGCCGAATTCCACTCGCCCTTGACCCGCTTGGCAGCTTCGGCATTGCTCGATACCGCCACCCGCTCGACGTTCGGATAATGAGCATCCAGCCACTTGCGGCACTGGGCCAGCGACTGGGCGTGGGAGTAGATACGGCTGATGCTGTCGGTCTTGGTATTCTCGCCCACCAGCAGGTGGTGGTGAATGCGCAGCTCGACTTCGCCGCAGATCACCATGTCGTGCTCAAGGAAGCTGTCCAGGGTGTGGTTGACCGCACCTTCGGTGGAGTTTTCCACAGGCACCACGCCGAAATTGACCGCGCCGGCGACCACTTCGCGGAATACCTCGTCGATGGCCGCCATCGGCTTGCTGATCACGGCATGGCCGAAGTGCTTCATGGCCGCGGCCTGGGTAAAGGTGCCCTCAGGCCCCAGGTAGGCGACCTTGAGCGGTTGCTCCAGCGCCAGGCACGACGACATGATTTCACGGAACAGCCGGGCCATTTCCTCGTTGCCCAGCGGGCCCTTGTTGCGCTCCATCACGCGCTTGAGCACCTGCGCCTCGCGCTCGGGCCGGTAGAACACCGGCACCTCGCCTTCTGCCAGGGTCGCAGTCTTGACCCGGGCGACTTCCTGGGCGCAGCGCGCACGGTCGCTGATCAACTCGAGGATCTTCTCGTCGAGGCTGTCGATGCGCACGCGCAGGGCCTTGAGTTCCTGTTCGGACATCAGGCGTGTTCCTTCTCGAATTCACCCATGTAGGCCACCAGTGCCTCCACGGCATCCAGGCCCAGGGCGTTGTAGATCGAGGCACGCATGCCGCCCACCGAACGGTGACCCTTGAGGTTGAGCAGGCCACGCTCGTCGGCGCCCGCCAGGAACGCCTTGTCCAGGCGCTCGTCGGCCAGGCGGAACGGCACGTTCATCCAGGAACGGGCATTGCTGCTGATCGGGTTGGTATAGAAGTCGCTCTTGTCGATGAAGCCGTACAGGCGGTCCTTCTTGGCGCGGTTGCGCTGCTCCATGGCAGCGACACCGCCCTGCTCCTTGAGCCACTCGAACACCAGGCCCGAGAGGTACCAGGAATAGGTTGCCGGGGTGTTGTACATCGAGCCGTTGTCGGCCGCGACCTTGTAGTCGAGCATGGTCGGGCAGCTGCTGCGGGCACGGCCCAGCAGGTCTTCACGCACGATCACCACCACCAGGCCGCTGGGGCCGATGTTCTTCTGCGCACCGGCGTAGATCAGACCGAACTGCGACACGTCGACCGGACGCGAGAGGATGTCCGAGGACATGTCCACCACCAGCGGCACGTCACCGGTCTGCGGCACCCAGTCGAACTCCAGACCACCGATGGTCTCGTTCGAGGCGTAATGCAGGTAGGCGGCGTCCTTGGTCAGGTTCCACTCGTTCTGACCCGGGATGGCCAGGTAATCGTAAGGCTTGGCGCTGGCGGCGACATTGATGTTGCCGTAGCGACGCGCTTCCTCGATCGCCTTTTTCGACCAGATGCCGGTCTCGATGTAGTCGGCCGTACCGCCCTCGGGCAGCAGGTTCAACGGGATCTCGGCAAACTGCTGGCTGGCGCCGCCCTGCAGGAACAGCACCTTGTAGTTGGAGGGGATGGACATCAGGTCGCGCAGGTCCTGCTCGGCCTTCTCGGCAATGGCCACGTAGTCGTCGCTACGGTGGCTCATCTCCATGACCGACAGGCCTTTGCCGCGCCAGTTCAGCATTTCTGCCTGGGCACGCTGCAGCACAGCTTCAGGAAGCGCAGCAGGGCCTGCGCAGAAGTTAAAGGCTCGTTTGCTCACATCCACTCTCGCTCTGCTCTTGATGTCTGTGGGAGCAGACACCGCAGTGGCAGGCCTGCCCGCCCCCACAGCCGCTCCCATAGGTTGCGCTACTACAATTTATTCCTGCGGCGTCTCTTCGTCAGCTGCAGCGTCCAGTGACGACCCTTCGCCGGCGTCCACGTCAGCCTCGGCATCCGCCACGAAATCTTCGTCGTCTTCCTCGTCGGACGGCTCCTGCACCCGCTCCAGACCCACCAGGGTCTCGTCGCTGGCCAGCTTGATGAGCGTCACGCCCTGGGTATTGCGGCCCAGGCTGGAGACTTCGCCGACACGGGTACGCACCAGGGTGCCCTGGTCGGAAATCAGCATGATCTCCTCGCCTTCCTGCACCTGTACCGCACCGACCAGACGGCCGTTGCGATCGTTGCTGACCATGGCGATGACGCCCTGGCCACCACGCTTGTACTCGGGGAACTCGGCGATGGCGGTACGCTTGCCGAAACCACGCTCGGAAGCGGTGAGGATCTGGCTGCCTTCTTCGGGGATGATCATCGAAATCAGCTTCTGCCCCTCGGCCAGGCGCATGCCGCGCACACCGCGGGCGGTACGCCCCATGGCACGCACGTCGGACTCCTTGAAGCGGGTGACCTTGCCGGCATCGGAGAACAGCATGACCTCGCGCTCACCATCGGTGATGGAGGCGGAAATCAGGATGTCACCTTCGTCCAGCTCCAGCGCGATCAGGCCGACACTGCGCTGACGACTGAACTGCTCCAGCGGGGTCTTCTTCACGGTGCCGTTGGCGGTGGCCATGAAGATGAAGTGGCCTTCGGTGTACTCCTCCACCGGCAGCATGGTGGTGATGACCTCGCCCTCGCCCAGCGGCAGCAGGTTCACCAGCGGACGGCCACGTGCGGCACGCGACGCCTCGGGGATTTCGTAGGTCTTGAGCCAGTACACCTTGCCCTTGCTGGAGAACAGCAGCAGCGTGGTGTGGCTGTTGGCGACCAGCAGATGCGAGATGTAGTCCTCGTCCTTGACGCCGGTGGCCGACTTGCCCTTGCCGCCACGGCGCTGGGCCTGGTAGGCCGCCAGCGGCTGGGTCTTGGCGTAGCCGCCGTGGGAGATGGTCACCACGCGGTCTTCTTCCGGGATCATGTCACCCAGGGTCAGGTCCAGGCGTGCATCGAGAATCTCGGTGCGGCGCACGTCGCCATACTCGGCGCGGATCAGCTCCAGCTCTTCGCGGATCACTTCCATCAAGCGCTCGGCGTTGTTCAGGATGCGAATCAGCTCGCCGATCTGCTTGAGAATCTCCTGGTACTCGGCCAGCAGCTTCTCGTGCTCCAGGCCGGTCAGGCGGTGCAGGCGCAGGTCCAGGATGGCCTGGGCCTGTTCGGGCGAAAGGTAGTACTTGCCATCACGCAGGCCGTACTGCTCGTCGAGGGTTTCCGGGCGGCAGGAATCGGCGCCGGCGCGCTCGACCATCACCTGCACGGCGCTGGACTCCCACGGCGTGCCGATCAGCGCTTCCTTGGCCTCGGACGGCGTCGGCGAAGCCTTGATCAGGGCGATGACCGGGTCGATGTTGGACAGTGCGACCGCCTGGCCCTCGAGGATATGACCGCGTTCACGGGCCTTGCGCAGCTCGAACACGGTACGGCGGGTGACCACCTCGCGGCGGTGACGCACGAACGCCTCGAGCAGGTCCTTGAGGTTCAGCACCCGCGGACGGCCGTCGATCAGCGCCACGATGTTGATGCCGAACACGGCCTGCAGCTGGGTCTGGGCATAGAGGTTGTTGAGGATCACCTCCGGCACTTCGCCACGGCGCAGCTCGATGACGATGCGCATGCCGTCCTTGTCGGACTCGTCGCGCAGCTCGGTGATGCCCTCGAGTTTCTTTTCCTTGACCAGCTCGGCGATCTTCTCGATCAGCCGCGCCTTGTTCAGCTGGTACGGCAGCTCGGTGATCACGATCTGCTGGCGGCCACCGACCTTGTCGATGTCCTCGACCGTCGAGCGGGCACGCATGTAGATGCGCCCGCGACCGGTACGGTAGGCCTCGATGATGCCCTGGCGACCGTTGATGATCGCGGCAGTCGGGAAGTCCGGCCCCGGGATGAACTGCATCAGCTCATCGACCGTGATGTCGGCGTTGTCGATCAGCGCCAGGCAACCGTCGATGACTTCACCGAGGTTGTGCGGCGGAATGTTGGTCGCCATGCCCACGGCGATACCGCTGGAGCCGTTGACCAGCAGGTTCGGGATCTTGGTCGGCATGACCGCCGGAATCTGCTCGGTGCCGTCGTAGTTGGGCACCCAGTCGACGGTTTCCTTGTGCAGGTCTGCCAGCAGCTCGTGCGCCAGCTTGGTCATGCGCACTTCGGTGTATCGCATGGCCGCGGCATTGTCGCCGTCCACCGAACCGAAGTTGCCCTGGCCGTCCACCAGCAGGTAGCGCAGCGAGAACGGCTGGGCCATACGGACGATGGTGTCGTAGACCGCGGTATCACCGTGGGGGTGATACTTACCGATCACGTCACCGACCACACGGGCGGATTTCTTGTACGGTTTGTTCCAGTCGTTACCCAGTTCACTCATCGCAAACAGAACGCGGCGATGCACGGGCTTCAAGCCATCACGCGCATCGGGCAGTGCACGCCCGACAATGACGCTCATCGCGTAGTCGAGGTAGGACTGTCTCAGTTCGTCTTCGATATTGACCGGTAGGATTTCTTTGGCCAGTTCGCCCATGAGAAGCCTGATTCCTTTTTCTGGTGAAACCTCGTCACATCCATATGGGACGAACGAAGCTCGCCGCTGCAAGCAGATGACCGGCAGCGACTTACGACAAATCAACGAGTTATGCCATGGATCTGCGCAGTAAAGACCGCCTCGGGAGGCGGTCTTGGAAACCGTCGGATGTTACCACAGTCCCGATAGGCTTGGGAGTATGGCAAACCGCCGCCCGATATGAGGCCGGCTTGCCGGCAAAGGGCGCGGCGCGGACTTCAATGCAACCGCTTGCGGCACATCAACTGCGCCATTTTGGCCGTGTCCGGACGCTCGACGATGCCCTTTTCGGTCACGATCACGTCGATCAGGTCTGCCGGCGTCACATCGAACACCGGATTGAAGGCCTCTACCCCGGCCCCGACCCGTTCGCCGCCCACCTCCAGCAGCTCGCTGACATCCCGCTCCTCGAGCATCACCTCCTCGCCACTGGCCAGGTTGAGGTCGATGCTCGAACTGGGCGCCACCACCATGAAGCGAACCCCATGGTGCATGGCATTGACCGCCAGCTGGTAGGTGCCGATCTTGCTGACCACGTCGCCATTGGCAGTGATGCGGTCGGCGCCGACGATCACCCAGGTGATGCCCTTGGTCTTCATCAGGTGCGCGGCGGCGGAATCGACGCCGATGGTCACCGGCACCCCTTCACCGGCAAGCTCCCAGGCGGTCAGCCGCGACCCTTGCAGCCAGGGCCGGGTCTCGGCCACGTACACCCGCTCCACCATGCCTTCCAGGTACGCGGCGCGAATCACCCCCAGCGCAGTGCCGAACCCGCCCGTGGCCAGCGCGCCGGCATTGCAGTGGGTGAGGATGGCCTGCTCGCTGCCCTGGTGCCTGCGGATCAGCTCGGCGCCCAGCTGGGCCATGGTCAGGTTGGCTTCACGGTCGCTTTCGTGGATGGCCTCGGCTTCGGCCAGCATGATCGCCAGCACGTCATCCCCGGCCTTGATCCGCAACAGCCGCTCGCGCATGCGGTTCAGTGCCCAGAACAGGTTGACGGCGGTGGGACGGGCTTCGCCCAGCAGCTCGAAGTCCTCTTCCAGAGCCATTTCCCAGTCATCGCCATCCGCCAGGCGCTGGCGCAGCGCCAGCACCAGGCCATAGGCCGCACTGATGCCGATGGCCGGGGCGCCGCGCACCACCATGGTGCGGATGGCCTCGGCCACCCCGACGGCATCGGTATACGCCAGCCAGCGCTGCTCGAACGGCAGCGCACGCTGGTCGAGCAGATACAGGGCACCATCCCGCCAATCGATGGCCGTCACCTTCTCCGCAGCCAACAGTCGATCGCGCATGCCTCACCCCGTCATTCGGACATCAAAAGCGCACGATTATAACGAGCCCCAGCCGCGGACGCTCGGGTATACTTCGCCCCCACCTTCCGCGATACCGGGATTTTCGCACATGCCCAAGCCTGCCCCTCCCCTCGACCTGTTGCTCCTGCCCTCGTGGCTGGTGCCCGTCGAACCGGCCGGGGTGGTACTCAAGGGCCACGGCATCGGTATCCGCGACGGCCTTATCGCCTTCATCGGCCCGCGCGAAGACGCCCTGCGCCTGCAGGCCACCGAGGTGCGCGAGCTGCCCGGCTGCCTGCTCGCCCCCGGCCTGATCAACGCCCACGGCCACGCCGCGATGACGCTGTTTCGCGGCCTGGCCGACGACCTGCCGCTGATGACCTGGCTGCAGGAGCACATCTGGCCCGCCGAAGCCCGCTGGGTCGATGAAGCCTTCGTGCGCGACGGCACCAACCTGGCCATTGCCGAACAGCTCAAGGGTGGCATCACCTGCTTCTCGGACATGTACTTCTTCCCCAAGATCGCCAGCGAATGCGTGCACGACAGCGGCATGCGCGCGCAGATCGCAGTGCCGTTGCTGGACTTCCCGATTCCCGGCGCCCGCACCTTCGACGAAGGCCTGCACCTGGGCGTGGAGCTGTTCGGCGACCTGCGCCACCATCCGCGCATCACCGTGGCCCTGGGCCCGCACGCACCGTACACGGTCAGCGACGCCAACCTGGAAAAGGTCCGGGTGATCGCCGAAGAGCTGGACGCGCCGGTGCACATGCACCTGCACGAGACCGCCTTCGAGGTGCAGCAGTCCATCGACCAGTGCGGCGAGCGGCCATTGGCGCGCCTGGCACGCATCGGCCTGCTGGGCCCGCGCCTGCAGGCCGTGCACATGACCCAGGTCAGCGACGACGACCTGGCCCTGCTGGTAGAAAGCAACACCAGCGTGGTGCACTGCCCTGAATCCAACCTCAAGCTGGCCAGCGGCTTCTGCCCGGTGGAACGCCTGTGGCAGGCTGGCGTCAACGTAGCCATAGGCACCGATGGCGCCGCCAGCAACAACGACCTCGACCTGCTGGGTGAAACCCGTACCGCGGCCCTGCTGGCCAAGGCCGTGTCAGGTTCGGCCAGCGCCCTGGATGCCCATCGCGCATTGCGCATGGCAACCCTCAACGGCGCCCGCGCCCTGGGCCTGGAGGCCGTAACCGGCTCGCTGGAGCTGGGCAAGGCTGCCGACCTGGTGGCATTCGACCTGTCGGGCCTGGCCCAGCAGCCGATCTACGACCCGGTCTCGCAACTGGTGTATGCCAGCGGGCGGGACTGCGCAAGACACGTCTGGGTGGCCGGCCGGCAACTGCTCGATGAGCGCCGCCTCACCCGGCTCGACGAACAGGCCCTGCATGCCAGCGCCTGTGGCTGGGGCCAGCGTATCGGCGGCCAGCACGAATAACCCGTCGGCAGCCACGGCTGCCGACCTGTAGCGAATTATCAAAGTTTCTGAGGACCGTTCCATGAGCAACGTCGACCACGCCGAAATCGCCAAATTCGAAGCCCTGGCCCACCGCTGGTGGGACCGCGAGAGCGAATTCAAGCCACTGCACGACATCAATCCGCTGCGGGTCAACTGGGTCGACGAGCGGGTCAAGCTGGCCGGCAAGAAAGTGCTCGACGTCGGTTGTGGCGGCGGCATTCTCAGCGAGGCCATGGCCCTGCGGGGTGCCACCGTCACCGGCATCGACATGGGTGAAGCGCCGCTGGCCGTCGCCCGCCTGCACCAGCTGGAGTCCGGCGTCGAGGTGGAATACCGGCAGATCACCGCCGAAGCCCTGGCCGAGGAAATGCCCGAGCAGTTCGACGTGGTCACCTGCCTGGAGATGCTCGAGCACGTACCCGACCCCTCCTCGGTGATCCGCGCCTGCTACCGCATGGTCAAGCCCGGCGGCCAGGTATTCTTCTCCACCATCAACCGCAACCCCAAGGCCTACCTGTTCGCCATCATCGGTGCGGAATACATCATGAAGCTTCTGCCGCGCGGCACCCATGACTTCAAGAAATTCATCCGACCGTCCGAACTGGGCGCCTGGAGCCGCGAAGCGGGCCTGAGCGTCAAGGACATCATCGGCCTGACCTACAACCCGCTGACCAAGCACTACAAACTGGCCAGCGACGTCGACGTCAACTACATGATCCAGACCCTGCGCGAGGAATGAGCATGCGTTTGCGAGCAGTACTTTTCGACATGGACGGCACCCTGCTCGACACGGCGCCGGATTTCATCGCCATCTGCCAGGCCATGCTGGCCGACCGCAGCCTGCCGGCAATCGACGACGAACGGATTCGCGAGGTGATTTCCGGTGGCGCCCGAGCCATGGTCGCCGCCGCGTTCGCGATGAGCCCCGAAGCCCCCGAGTTCGAGGCGCTGCGCCTGGAATTCCTCGAGCGCTACCAGAAGGATTGCGCGGTGCACAGCAAGCTGTTCGACGGCATGGCCGAGCTGCTGGCCGACATCGAAAAAGGCAACCTGCTGTGGGGCGTGGTCACCAACAAGCCGGTACGCTTCGCCGAGCCGATCATGCAGCAGCTGGGCCTGGCCGAGCGATCTTCGTTGCTGATCTGTCCGGATCACGTGAAGAACAGCAAGCCCGACCCCGAGCCGCTGATCCTGGCCTGCAAGACCCTGAACCTGGACCCGGCCAGCGTGCTGTTCGTGGGTGACGACCTGCGCGACATCGAGTCGGGCCGCGACGCCGGCACCCGCACCGCAGCGGTGCGCTACGGCTATATTCATCCAGAGGACAACCCCAACAACTGGGGCGCGGACGTGGTGGTCGATCATCCGCTGGACCTGCGCAAGGTGCTCGACAGCGCCCTGTGCGGCTGCTGATCGCCGACACCCGCCAAAAGCTTCGCCGGCACGGCCGGCTCCTGCAACACCGCATCGATTTGTAGGAGCCGGCCGTGCCGGCGAATGCCTCACCACGATCTCGAGGGAATCCCATGTTCGACTACACCGCCCGCCCCGGCCTGCTCAACGGCCGGGTCATCCTGGTCACCGGCGCCGGTCGCGGCATCGGCGCCGCTGCTGCCAAGGCCTACGCTGCCCATGGCGCCACGGTACTGCTGCTGGGCAAGACCGAAGCCAACCTCAACGAGGTGCACGACCAGATCACCGCAGCCGGCCATCCGGCACCGGTGGTCGTGCCCTTCAACCTCGAAACCGCCCTGCCCCATCAGTACGATGAGCTGGCAGTGATGGTGGAAAACGAATTCGGTCGTCTCGACGGGCTGCTGCACAACGCCTCCATCATCGGCCCGCGTACCCCGCTGGAGCAGTTGTCGGGCGAGAACTTCATGCGCGTCATGCACATCAACGTCAACGCCATGTTCATGCTCACCAGCACCCTGCTGCCGCTGCTCAAGCTGTCTGAGGATGCCTCGGTGGTGTTCACCTCCAGCAGCGTCGGGCGCAAGGGCCGGGCCTACTGGGGTGCCTATGGCGTATCGAAATTCGCCACCGAAGGCCTGATGCAGACCCTCGCCGACGAGCTGGAGAACGTTGCCCCCGTGCGCGCCAACAGCGTCAACCCGGGCGCCACACGCACCAGCATGCGCGCCCAGGCCTACCCCGCCGAGGCACCGGAGAACAACCCGCTGCCCGAGCAGATCATGCCGGTCTACCTCTACCTGATGGGCCCGGACAGCAAGGGCATCAACGGCCAGGCGCTCAACGCACAGTAGGCCTCAGGCGCCGACCAGGGCCGAGCGCGAACGGGCAGTGGAGCCCGGCTCGGCCTGTGGGGACTGCTCCAGCTGCAGGCAGCGCTCCAGAAACAGGTACATGTAGTCGTAGCTCTTGCAGATCGCACGACGCAGCTGGGTCTGCAGCGCCTGTGGTGGGTTGTTGCCCGCCAGCGTGCAGATAATCTCCAACGCCTCCCAAGGGTGCTCGTCGTCATACTGCGCGTGCATCCTCAGCCATTTCATGGCGCGTTTGCGCCCGCTTTCGGGAAAGCCGTTGGCGTAGGTATCCGTCGAACACACCAGCGCCGACCATTCCCCCACCGCGCCTTCGATCGCATAGTTGGTCGCGGCCATGGCCACGATCAGCGAATCGGCCGCACAGGTATGCCAGCACCAGTCACTCAGCGCCTGCAACTCGGTCGGCACGTTCTGCTCGTTCAGATCGTCCAGGCTGACCCCGTGCGCCTGGGCCCAGTGCACCCAGTAGTCGGCATGGTTGAGCTCGACACGGATATTGCGCATCAGCCAGCGACGCGCCATGTCTTCCCCCGGGTGGCGGGCAAAACTGGTCTTGGCCAGGTTCTGCGCCATGTACACCGAAAACTGTTCGACTACCGGCCAGCCGCCGATCAGATACTGGCGCAGGGTGCGCTGGCTCAGCTTGCCGTCGCGCAGGCGGTGATAGATTTCATGCTCTACCACCCGCTGCTTGCTCGCACTGCAATCCTCGATCAGTTTCTGAGCCCAGCGTGGGTAACTTTGCGCGTCCATCAATGGACCCACTCGCTCAAATGCATCAATCACTGTCATATCCCTACATCCTTGTGATTTGAAGTGAACGCTCAGCGAAACGTCCCCGGCGTCCTGAACAGCAAGGGTCGCGAACGGATACGCCGGCGTTGCAAGCTTTCACAGGTGAACACCTGCGGCCGCTCGATCAGGTAGCCCTGGGCGTAATCGACACCAATTTCATGCAGCGCCTGTTCGATCAGGGGCGTCTCGACAAACTCGGCAATGGTGCGCTTGCCCATGACGTGGCCAATATGGTTGATCACTTCGACCATAGCCCGGTTAATCGGATCGTCAAGCATGTCCTTGACGAAACTCCCGTCGATTTTCAGGAAGTCCACGGGCAGGTGTTTGAGGTAGGCAAACGACGACATCCCGGCGCAGAAGTCGTCCAGCGAAAAGTGGCAACCCAGCCCTTTCAATTCGTTGATGAAACGGATGGCGCTGCCCAGGTTGGCAATCGCACTGGTTTCGGTGATCTCGAAACAGATCATTTCAGGCGGTATGGCGTACTCGACGAACTGGCGCTGCAGATAATCCAGAAACTTGTCATCGCCGATGCTGCTGCCCGACAGGTTGATGGCGCACATTGCCAATGGTCCCTTTCGCCCCTCGTCCAGCGCCTGGCGAATCACCTTGAACACTCTGTTCACCACCCAGCGATCCAGGGCCGTCATGAGCCCATAGCGTTCGGCGGCCGGGATGAAGCTGTCGGGCAGGATGATGCGCCCGCTCTCATCATGCAGGCGCAGCAGTATTTCCAGATGACCGGCATCCGACTCACCGGCCGCCAGTGGTGCGATTTCCTGGGCATACAGGCAGAAGCGGTCTTCCTCCAGGGCGATGTGCAGGCGCTGGATCCAGGCCATCTCGCCAAAGCGCATGGACAGCTCGGTGTCGTCGGGGTGGTACACCTGCACCCGGTTGCGCCCCTTCTCCTTGGCCATGTAGCACGCCATGTCGGCCGCACGCAGCGAGGCCTCCAGCGTATGGGGTGCCAGTTGCAGGTGGACCAGCCCCACGCTCACGGTGGTCATGAACGGGCGCCCCTTCCACACGAAGTGCAGGCTCTGCACGGTCTGGCGCAGATTCTCGGCAATGCGCTCGGCCTGCTCGGGCAGGCAGTTCTCCAGCAGGATACCGAACTCGTCGCCGCCCAGGCGCGCCAGGGTATCGCCCTCGCGAACGCCCGCCTGCAGCACCGCGCAAATGTGACGCAGCAATTCGTCGCCCGCCGCATGGCCACAGGTGTCGTTGACCAGCTTGAACTGATCCAGGTCCAGAAACAGCAGGGTGTGGCGCGCCGCCTGGCGGCCCAGGTCGCCCAGCGCCAGCTCCAGCCGGTATTCGAATTCGCGCCGGTTGGCCAGCCCGGTGAGGGCATCATGGGTGGCCTGCCACGACAGGTTGGCGATGTACTGGCGCTCCTGGGTCATGTCGTGCAGCACCAGCACGATGCCACTGACCTGACCGTCACTGATGATCGGCGAGCCCACCAGGGCCACCGACACCGTGCTGCCGTCCAGCCGCTGGATCAGCTTGGCGTGCTCGCTGCCGCCCTTGAGGGTACCGCTCAGAATGCGCTCGGTAAGGGACAGGCTGTCTTTTTCGGCGTTGTCGTCCAACAGGCTGAACAGCGCCGCCAGCGGCAGGCCCTGGGCCTGTCCGGCGCTCCAGTGGGTCAACTGCTCGGCGGCAGGGTTCATGTAGGCGATACAGCCCTCGACATCGGTGGTGATCACCCCATCGCCAATCGACTGCAAGGTGATCTGCGCCCGATCCTTCTCCACCTGCAGGGCGCTGGCAAAGGCCTGGCGCTGCGCCAGCAGCTTGTGCGTACGCAGGCAGGCCAGCGCAATCAGAAACAGTGCCGTGGCCAGGTTGACCACCAGCAGCAGGCGCAACAGCATGCGCGATCCTTCGCCCAGGGCATCGCTGAACGCCATGGCGGCGGGGGTTACCGCCTCGTTGATCGCGGCGATCTCACCCTTCCAGGCTGCAACCCGCTGCGCAGTGACATTCCCGGTGACGATACCCTGGTGGATCCGGTTGGCCAGCGCATCCAGCTGCTGCAGGTAGTCGTCCCCCACCGACCAGCGTTCGATGGCGCGTTCCATGTAGCTGACATGGCGGAAATTCAGGTAGAGCCAGATGACGCTGTCGATGTCATCCGGGTGGTTGCCGCCCCTGAGGATGCCCTGGCGCGCAGCGGCCAGGTCCAGGGGCTTGGCGTCCAGCGCGGTGCGCAGCTGGTGCCCACCCTGGGGGATGGCGATGGCCTGCCGGTACTTCTGGTAGGCCGCCTCGTCCCGGCTGTCGGTATACAGGCTCAGAAAGTAGATGGCGTCCTTCTGCCCCTTGGACCACAGGCTCTCGCCCGCCACATAACCGCGCACGGCCGACAAGGCATAGAGGCTGATGCCCCCCAGCAAGGCCTGGAACAGTACGACCGCCACAAAAGGCCAGATGATGCCCAACAACCTGGGCGCTTCGAGAGTCCGTTTCTGCTTCATGAGGTCCCTTGCAGCAATGCGCAGCCCGATGAGTCTCATCCTGCACAGACACAGCCTAGGCCATTTGCCACCTGCCATCAGGCCCTTTTTCACCTGTACAACAGTTGTACAGTAGAAGGCCCTCAGCTCTGTTGCAAATGCCCATAGAGCTTGGCGTACAACCCGCCCTCGGCGATCAGCTGCTGGTGACCGCCATCCTCGGCGACATGCCCGCCGTCGAACACCAGCACGCGGTCGGCCTGCTTCACTGCCGACAGGCGGTGAGCGATGATCAGGGTGGTACGGGCGCTGAGGAAGCGGCTCAGCGCCTGGTGCAGGTTGTACTCGGTGGCCGCGTCCAGCGCCGAGGTGGCCTCATCGAGAATGACGACCTTGGGCTCGGCCAGCACCATGCGCGCTATCGCCAGACGCTGGCGCTGCCCGCCGGACAGACGCACGCCCGAACGTCCCACCACACTGTCCAGGCCCTGCGGCAGCGCGGCGATGGTGGCGTCGAGCTGGGCAATGCGCAGCGCCTGCCAGCAGGCCTCATCGGTACTCTCGCGGCCCATGGTCAGGTTGGCGCGCACGGTGTCGTTGAACAGCGACGGGTGCTGCAACACCACCGCCACATGCTCGCGCAGGGTTTCCAGGCCGATCTCCTGCAAGGTCGAACCGCCGAAGCGGATGCTGCCGGCCTGGGCGCTGTACAGGCCCAGCAACAGCTGCACCAGGGTGCTCTTGCCGCCGCCGCTGGCGCCGACGATGGCCACCTTCTCGCCGGGTGCGATGGACAGGTTCAACTGGTCCAGCACCGGCTCCTCGCCATAGCCGAAACGCAGCCCGCGCACCTCGATGCCCACGGTGGTCTGCCCCGCGAAAGGGTCGATGCCGCCGGGATACTGCGGCTCGTCGCTGCGCGCCAGCAGCTCGTTGATCCGGCTCAGCGCACCACCTGCCGCGTAGTAGGCGTACTGCAGGTTGAGCAACTGCTCCACCGGGCCGATCATGAACCACAGGTAGCTGAACACCGCCAGCATCTGGCCGATGCTGAGGTCGGAAAACAGCACCGTGAGCATGGCCGCTGCGCGAAAGATGTCGATGCCGAACTGGAACAGCAAGCCACTGGCGCGGCTGCTGGCATCGCTCTTCCATTGCGAGGACACCGCATAGTTGCGCACCTCCTGGGCACGCATGCCCAGGCGCCCGAGAAAGTAGCCCTGGCGGTTGCCGGCACGGATTTCCTGGATCGCATCCAGGGTTTCGGTCAGTGCCTGGGTGAAGCGCGAGGTGCTGTCGTTCTCGAGTTTCTTCAGGTGCTTGACCCGCTTGCCCAACTGCACCGTGGCAAAGATCACCAGCGGGTTGAACAGCAGGATCAACAGCGCCAGCTGCCAGTGCATCCACAACAGGATCGCCGAGGTGCCGGCCAGCGTGAGCATGGCCACCAGAAAGCGGCTGAGGGTTTCACCGACGAACTTGTCCACGGTGTCCAGATCGGTGACCAGGTGCGTGGTAACCGTACCGCTGCCCAGGCTCTCGTACTCGCTCAGGGAGATGCGCTTGAGCCGCTCGATCAGGCGGATGCGCAGCCGGTAGACGATGTCCTTGGCCAGCCCGGCGAACAGCTTGGCCTGCACCACGTTGAAGGCCAGTGCCGCACAGCGCAGCGTCAGGGTGAAGACCAGCATCAGGCCGATGTAGCCGGCCGCCACCTGCCAGCTGGCGGGCAGCAGGTTGTTCATCCACTTGAGCGCCGCATCGCCGTGCCCCAGCAGCACTTCGTCGACCAGCAACGGCAGCAGCAGCGGAATCGGCACACTGCACAGGGCCGCCAGCACGGCCACGCCGTTGGCAGTCCACAGGGCTTTCTTGTGGTGTTGCGCCAGGCGCCGGATCTCGGCCCAGCTCAAGCGATCGACAGGTGCCGGCGTCGGCCCGGGCACCGGGTCGGGGGAGCCAGGCAGGTCAAGCATTGACCGCATGCTCCAGCCAGCGCCCCAGCAGCGGCTGCAGCGCCCCCAGGGCCTGGTAGCCGTTGGTCAGCAGGGCCAGTTGGCCATTGCGCTCGGCGAGCAGGGTCGGGAAGCCCGCGATGCCCAGGTCCTGCACCCAGGTGAAGTCGGCGGCGGTGGCGCTGCGGGTGTCGCCGCTGCTGAAGGCCTCGGCGAAGGCGGCGCGGTCGAAACCGGCCTGCTCGGCCAGCTCCACCAGCTTGACCGGCAGGGTCACGTCTTCGCTGCGCTGGTAGAACGCCTGCTGGATCATCCCCAGCAGCGTCCAGGCCCGCTGCGGGTCGAGGCTGCGTGCAGCCACCAGCGCGCGGCAGGCAGGTTCGGTGTCGTAGACAAAGCCTTCGGGCATCGCGCCCTCGAGCTGGAACGGCTGGCCGGTGGCCTGGTTGACCGCCTGCCAGTGTTCAAGAATGTAGCGCCGGGTGGAGGCATCCAGCGCACTGCTGCCCGAGCGCAGGCCGCCGGGCACCAGGTGGGTGTCCACGCCGGCCTCGCGCGCCTGCCGTATCAGGGCCTCGGCCACGGGTGCGAAACCCCAGCACCAGGAGCACATCGGGTCCATTACATACAGCAGGCGAGCGGTCATCCATCACACCTCGGCTTTGCGATAGTTGTGGCCGATCGGGTGCGGCATGTTGCGGGCCTTGGCCAACTCGATCTGCTTCTGCCGATCGATGGCGCTGCGCCGGGTCTTCTCGCTCAGGCTGTCCCAGCAATGCGGGCAGCTGATGCCTGGCGAATAATGCTCGGAGGCCCGTTCTTCCACGCTGATCGGGGTACGACAGGCGTGGCACTGGTCGTAGTCGCCTTCGCTGAGGTCGTGACGCACGGTCACGCGGTTGTCGAAGACAAAGCAGTCGCCCTGCCAGCGCGTTTCTTCCTGGGGGACCTCCTCGAGGTACTTCAGGATGCCACCCTTAAGATGATAGACCGCTTCGAAACCCTCGCCGAGCATATAGCTGGAGGCTTTTTCGCAGCGGATGCCACCGGTGCAGAACATCGCCACCTTCTTGTGCCGGGCAGGGTCGAAGTTGGCCTTGATGTACTCGGGAAACTCGCGAAAGGTGGTGGTCTTGGGGTCGATGGCGCCCTCGAAGGTACCAATCGCCACTTCATAGTCGTTGCGGGTGTCGATCAGCAGCACTTCGGGGTCGCTGATCAGCGCGTTCCAGTCCTTGGGCTCGACATAGGTACCGACCGTCCGGTTCGGGTCCACGCCCGGCACGCCGAGGGTCACGATCTCTTTCTTGAGCTTGACCTTGGTGCGGTAGAACGGCTGTTCGTCGCAGTACGATTCCTTGTGATCGATGTCCACCAGGCGTGCATCGCTGCGCAGCCAGGCCAGCAGGCCATCGATGCCTTCGCGGGTACCCGACACGGTGCCGTTGATACCCTCTTCGGCCAGCAGCAGGGTGCCCTTGACCCCGTTGCGCTCCATGGTCTCGAGCAGCGGCTCGCGCAGCTCGACGTAATCTTTCAGGGTGACGAACTTGTACAGCGCCGCCACGACGATAGCTTGGGTCATGCCTTGATTCTCCAGGTGGTCACCCTCGCAAAGGGCGGACCGGGTCGACAATAAAAAACGCGCCGACAGGCGGCGCGTTGCGGATTCTAGCAAAAACCTGAAAGGGATTTCAGTGTTTGCTGCCTCCGGCGCAGGTGGGCGAAGCCGGCGCGCTGCCGACTTTCTGCCATTCCTGCGGGGTGTAGGTATGCAACGCCAGGGCATGGAACTGCCCCATCAGGTCACCCAGGGTGGCGTAGACCTTCTGGTGGCGCTTGACGCTGTTCAAGCCATCGAACTGTTCGCTGACCAGCACGGCCTTGTAGTGGGTCTGCTGGCCCCGGCTGTGCATGTGGCTCTCGTCCAGCACCTCGAGGTGCTGCGGGGCGAGCGCCGCCAGGCTCTGTTCGATCTTCTGCTGCATCGACATGCTGGGCTCCGCTTAAGGTTTCTTGGCCGGTGCGGCCGCCTTGCCGGCGGACGGGTCCAGCTCGTTGGTCATGTCGGCCAGCAGCTTGTTGACCACCGGCACGGCGCTTTCAAGCTTCTGCTGGGTCAGCTGGGCCGACTGCTGGGTAACGGCAGGCATCTTTTCCAGGACTTTCTTGCCCAGTGGCGACTGGTAGAAGGCGACCAGGTCCTTGAGCTCGGATTCGCTGAAGGTGCTGGTGTACAGCTTGATCATGTCCGGCTTGAGCTTGTTCCAGCCGATGGCCTGGTCCAGGGCGGCGTTGGCCTTGGCCTGGTAGGTTTCAAGCACGGCCTTTTTGGACGCCGGCGCCTTGGTCTGCTCGAAGCGCTGGGCAAACATCTGCTGCACCTGCATGTAGACCGGGGTACCCAGTTTGTCGGCGTGCGCCATCACCAGGAATTTTTCAGCGCTGGCGTTGTGGCTGGCGGTATCGGCGAGTGCCTGGCCGCTGGCGCAGACCAGCGCGACAGCCGTGCAGAGGGCGCGAAGACGGGTCATCGAAATTCCTTAAAATAAAAAGAGGGCGTACCCAGAGTAGAGCATTCTGCGCCGACTGGGGCAGCCTGCTCAAGAGGGACGACAGGCAATGGAACCGCCATGCCGAATCAGGGCCTAAACTGCGCAAACAAGCCATTGAAGGAGTGCGTACCGCATGAGCCGTATCGAAACTGACAGCCTGGGCCCGGTTGAAGTTCCTGACGAGGCCTACTGGGGTGCCCAGACCCAGCGCTCGCTGATCAACTTTGCCATCGGCAAGGAACGCATGCCGCTGGCGGTACTGCACGCGCTGGTGCTGATCAAGAAAGCCGCAGCGCGGGTCAATGACCGCAACGGCGACCTGCCGGCCGACATCGCCCGCCTGATCGAACAGGCCGCCGACGAGGTGCTGGCCGGCGAGCATGACGACCAGTTCCCGCTGGTGGTGTGGCAGACCGGTAGCGGCACCCAGAGCAACATGAACGCCAACGAAGTGCTGGCCGGGCGCGCCAACGAGCTGGCCGGCAAGGGCCGCGGCGGCAAGGTGCCGGTACACCCCAACGACCACGTCAACCGCTCGCAGAGCTCCAACGACTGCTTCCCGACCGCCATGCACATTGCCGCCGCACAGGCGGTCAACCAGCAACTGCTGCCGGCCATCGCCGAGCTGTCGGGCGGGTTGGCCGAACTGGCCGCACGCCACATGCAACTGGTCAAGACCGGGCGAACCCACATGATGGACGCCACCCCGATCACCTTCGGCCAGGAGGTCTCGGCCTACGTGGCCCAGCTGGACTACGCCCAGCGCGCCATCCGCGCGGCGCTGCCGGCGGTGTGCGAACTGGCCCAGGGCGGTACCGCCGTGGGTACCGGGCTGAACGCACCGCACGGGTTTGCCGAGGCGATCGCCGCCGAGCTTGCCGCCTTGTCGGGGCTGCCGTTCGTCACCGCGCCCAACAAGTTTGCCGCGCTGGCCGGGCACGAGCCGCTGATCACCCTGGCCGGTGCGCTGAAAACCCTGGCCGTGGCCCTGATGAAGCTGGCCAACGACCTGCGCCTGCTCGGCTCCGGGCCGCGCGCGGGGCTGGCCGAGGTGCGCCTGCCGGCCAACGAGCCGGGCAGCTCGATCATGCCCGGCAAGGTCAACCCGACCCAGTGCGAGGCACTGTCGATGCTGGCCTGCCAGGTGCTGGGCAACGACACCACCATCGGCTTTGCCGCCAGCCAGGGCCACCTGCAGCTCAACGTGTTCAAGCCGGTGATCATCCACAACCTGCTGCAGTCGATCGAACTGCTGGCCGATGGCTGCCGCAACTTCCAGCAGCACTGCGTGGCGGGCATCGAGCCAGACCCGCAGCAGATGGCCGAGCACCTGGAGCGCGGGCTGATGCTGGTGACGGCGCTCAACCCGCATATCGGTTACGACAAGTCGGCGCAGATCGCCAAGAAGGCCTACGCCGAAGGCACCACCCTGCGCGAGGCAGCGCTGGAACTGGGGTATCTGACCGATGCGCAGTTCGATGAATGGGTAAGGCCGGAGCAGATGCTCGAGGCCGGCGGCAAAGGCTGAAAAAAGGTCTGCTATGCAGCCCGTCGCGGGTCAAGCCGCTCCCACAAGGCTGATGGAGTGCCTGTGGGAGCGGGCTTGCCCCGCGATGCGGCCAATGATCACTTCTTGTCTTTCTTGAACGCCGCCTCCAGCGCCTCGTTGATAGTGCGCAGCACCTTCACTCGCGCCCAACGCTTGTCATTGGCCTCCACCAGCGTCCAGGGCGCCACTTCGGTGCTGGTGCGGTCGACCATGTCGCCCACCGCCTCGGAATACGCGTCCCACTTGTCGCGGTTGCGCCAGTCTTCCTCGGTGATCTTGAAGCGTTTGAACGGTATCTGCTCGCGCTCCTGAAAACGCTCCAGCTGGGTCTGCTCGTCGATCGACAGCCAGAACTTGACCACCACCACGCCAGCGTCGTGCAGTTGCTCCTCGAAATCGTTGATCTCGCCATAGGCGCGCATCCAGTCGGCCTGGCTGCAAAAACCCTCGATACGCTCCACCAGCACCCGCCCGTACCACGAGCGGTCGAACACCGTGAACTTGCCGCGCGCCGGAATGTGCCGCCAGAACCGCCACAGGTAGGGCTGCGCCCGCTCCTCCTCGGTAGGGGCGGCAATCGGCACGATGCGGTACTGACGCGGGTCCAGCGCGGCGGCCACGCGCCGAATGGCACCGCCCTTGCCCGCCGCGTCGTTGCCCTCGAACACCGCCACCAGCGCGTGGCGACGCATGCGCTTGTCACGCAGCAGGCCCGCCAGACGGGCCTGCTCGACAATCAGCTGCTCCTGGTAGTCGTTCTTGTCCAGGCGCAGGGTCATGTCCAGGCTGCCCAGCAGGCTGCGTCCGTCGATGGATTCGCCCAGCGGCGCGATGTTGGTCTGGCGCCCCAGGGTCTTGGCCTTCAAGGCGTTCTGCAGGCCCTCGAGCAGGATCTTGCCCACTGCCAGGCTGCGGTAGTTCGGGTCCACGCCCTCGATGATGTGCCAGGGTGCATAGTCACGGCTGGTGCGGCGCAGCACCCGTTCGCCGAAGCGCACGAACCGGTCATAGGTCTGCGATTGCTGCCAGTCCAGCGGGCTGATCTTCCAGCTGTGCAGCGGGTCATCCTTGAGCGACTTGAGCCGCGCCTTCATCTGCTTCTTGGACAGGTGAAACCAGAACTTGAAGATCAGCGCGCCTTCGTCGCACAGCATCTTTTCCAGCCGTTCGGCACCGTTGATGGCCTGGTCGAGCACCGCGTCCTTGAACTGGCCATGCACCCGCCCCTGCAGCATCTGGCTGTACCAGTTGCCGAAGAAGACGCCCATGCGCCCCTTGCTCGGCAAGGCCCGCCAGTAGCGCCAGGCCGGCGGCCGGGCCAGCTCCTCGTCGGTCTGCTGGTCGAAGGTGCGCACCTCGATCAGGCGCGGGTCCATCCACTCGTTGAGCAGCTTGACGGTTTCGCCCTTGCCGGCCCCCTCGATGCCATTGATCAGCACGATGACCGGAAAGCGAGACTGCTGCTTGAGCTCGAACTGGGCTTCGAGCAAGGCTTCACGCAACGCCGGCACTTCGGCGTCATAGGTTTCTTTGTCGATGGCGTGACCAATTTCGGCGGATTCGAACATACCAGGCTCCCTTCTTGGATAAGCAAGACTAGCGGATCACGCAGCCCTTTGTCGCAAGGCGATCGGCTAGAATGCACGCTTCGCTGTTGCCGAGCCGAACATGAACGACACCCCCGCCACCCCGACCCAGTACGCCCAGATCGAGTGGGATGAACAGGGCCGCCCGTATTCACGCCAGTACGACGACATCTATTTCTCCAAGGAGCAGAGCCTGGAGGAAACCCGTCATGTGTTCATCGAGCAGAACGACCTGCGCCAGCGCTTCGCCGCGATGGCCGACGGCAGTTGCCTGGTGATCGGGGAAACCGGCTTCGGCACCGGCCTGAATTTCTTCTGCGCCTGGCAGGTGTTCGCCGACTGTGCACCGGCCGGGGCACGCCTGCATTTCGTCAGCGTCGAAAAATACCCCCTCAGCCATGCCGACCTGGCCAAGGCCCTGGCCCTGTGGCCCGAGCTGACGCCGTTCAGCCAGCCACTGCTGGCGCAGTACGTGGCGGTGCACGAAGGTTTCCAGCAGTTCGTCTTCGACCAGGGTCGGGTGACCCTGACCCTGATGATCGGCGATGCGCGGGAACAGCTGCCGCAGTTGGACGCCCCCATCGACGCCTGGTTTCTCGATGGCTTTGCCCCGGCCAAGAACCCCGACATGTGGACCCCCGAGCTGTTCGCCCAGCTCGGCCGCCTGTCGGCGCCGGGTGCCACCCTTGGCACCTTCACCAGCACCGGCTGGGTGCGTCGCGGGCTGATTGCGGTGGGCTTCAAGATGAAGCGCATTCCGGGTATCGGCAAAAAATGGGAAGTGCTGCGCGGCGCATTCACCGGCTGGCCTGCCGAGCAACCGCCGCTCGCGCCGGTTGCCCCATGGTTCGCGCGCCCCGCGCCGCTGGCCGGCCCCCGCGAGGCGCTGGTGATCGGCGCCGGCCTGGCCGGTTGCGCCACCGCCGCCAGCCTGGCGGCGCGCGGCTGGCAGGTACGCCTGCTGGAGCGCCACGCCGCCCCTGCCGGTGAAGCCTCGGGCAACCCCCAGGGCGTGCTGTACCTGAAGCTGTCGGCCCACGGCACCGCACTGTCGCGGCTAATCGTCGCCGGCTTCGGCTACACCCGCCGCCTGCTCGAACAGTTGC
>NZ_DLNW01000041.1:0-19851 GCF_002478435.1 Pseudomonas sp. UBA7500
GCCCGGGCCCGGCCGCCGCCGTGGCAGGTTACCCCTGTGCGCCGATCAACGATCGGGCAGGGTGATATTGAGTTCCAGGATGGAGCAGCTGCCCTGGTTCTCCAGAGCGACGTGCACATCATCCGAGCCGATGTTGACGTACTTGCGGATCACCTCGACCAGTTCCTTCTGCAAGGCTGGCAGGTAGTCCGGAGTACTGCGCTGGCCGCGCTCGTGCGCCACGATGATCTGTAGACGCTCTTTCGCGACCGACGCGGTGCTTACTTTTTTGTTGGCACGAAAGAAGTCAAAAAGGTTCATTGGTCAGTTGCCTCCAAACAGGCGCTCGAAGAATCCCTTCTTCTGTACATCGAGGAACCGGTGTTCCACGGTTTTGCCCAGCAGGCGGTCGACGGTGTCGCTGTAGGCCTGGCCGGCATCGCTCTGGTCGTCGAGGATCACCGGCACACCCTGGTTGGATGCCTTGAGCACCGCCTGGGATTCGGGGATCACGCCCAGCAGCGCGACGGCGAGGATTTCCTTGACGTCCTCGACACCGAGCATTTCGCCCTTGCTCACGCGCTCTGGATGGTAGCGGGTGATCAGCAGGTGTTCCTTGATCGCGTCTTCGCCCTTCTCGGCGCGTCGCGATTTGCTGGCCAGCAGGCCCAGCATGCGGTCCGAGTCACGTACCGAGGAGACTTCCGGGTTGGTCACCACGATGGCTTCGTCGGCGAAGTACATGGCCAGGTGGGCGCCTTTCTCGATACCGGCCGGCGAGTCGCAGACCACGTATTCGAATTGCTCCTTGAGCTCCATCAGGACCCGCTCCACGCCTTCGAGCGTGAGCGCATCCTTGTCACGGGTCTGGCTGGCGGCCAGCACGTACAGGTTCNNTTGTCCTTGATCAGGGCCTGCTGCAGGTTGGCTTCGCCGTTGACCACGTTGACGAAGTCGTACACCACGCGGCGTTCGCAGCCCATGATCAGATCGAGGTTACGCAGGCCGACGTCGAAGTCGACGATGACCGTCTTGTGGCCGCGCAGTGCAAGGCCGGTACCGATAGCGGCGCTGGTGGTGGTCTTACCCACACCACCCTTGCCGGATGTAACCACTAGAATCTTGGCCAAGGTGTATCACCCCTAAAGAAAAAGGACGTTGAGGTCCCAGAAATATCCAAACCGGCAACATATGGAAAAGTTGCGCTGAAAATGGCGGCAAGTATCCGTTAAAGACGGGTGATGTTCAACACGTCACCGGACAGGCTGACCTGCACGTTGGCCCCCCACAACGGGTCGCGACGCAGGTCTTCGGCCACCTTGTACTGCCCGGCGATCGAGACCATTTCGGCGGTCAGCTGCTGACAGAAAATACGTGCCCTGGTATTGCCCTTGATACCGGCGAGGGCGCGACCGCGCATCGCGCCGTAAACATGGATGTTGCCATCGGCCAGAAGTTCCGCACCGGGGCTGACCGAAGCCAGTACCACCAGGTCGCCGCCCTGAGCATAGATCTGTTGGCCGCCACGCACCGGCGAGGTGATGATTTTTGTCGGTTTTACCGCAGGCTCCGGCGGCGGGGCCGGGGCCGGCTCTGGCTTGGGCGCCGGTGGCACCTCCACCGCAGGCTCCAGCGCACGTTCGCGGGCACCGGACGGCGGCAGCACCGGCAGGTCGATGGCAATGGCGGCGGCGATGTCCTCGATACGGCTGGCGCGAATGGCCAGGGTGCGCAGGCCATGGTGGCGGCATACGCGCATCAGCCCGGGCAGGTCGACCGCGCCTTCGCCGGCCGGCAGCTTGTCCAGCGCCAGCACCAGCGGGGTGTTGCTGAAGAAGTTGGGGGCCTGGGCGACTTTGGCCGCCAGTTGCCGATCGAGGCCTTCGAGGTCGTTCTGCGCAAGCTCGAGCACCGTGATGGCGAGCATGCTGCCCTTGAGCTGGAACACGGGGGCTTGGTCTGGCGTCTGGGTTTGGCTCATGGTTGGCATAAGGCAGCTTGTTACGAAAAAGTGCTCAGACTTATAACGAGAACGCCGGTTAGCCGCAACCCGCAGCGAACCGTTGTAGAATGCCCGGCCATCGTCTTTGCGGAATGTTTAATGGATCGCCCGCGTTTTCGCCTTTATTTTCTTCATCCACGCTTCTGGCCGCTGTGGCTGGGCCTGGCCCTGCTGTGGCTGATCGTGCAGCTGCCCTACCGGGCTTTGCTGGTGCTGGGCCGCCTGCTGGGCGCGTTGATGTACCGTGTTGCCGGTGACCGTCGACGCATTGCTGCGCGCAACCTGGAACTGTGTTTCCCCGAATTACCGTCTGTCGAACGAACCCGTCTGCTCAAGGAAAACTTCGCCTCCACCGGCATCGCCTTCTTCGAAATGGCCATGAGCTGGTGGTGGCCAAAGGCCCGGTTGGCGCGCCTGGCGCACATCGAGGGGCTGGAGCACCTGCAGGCGGCGCAGCGTGACGGGCAGGGGGCCATCCTGATGGCCCTGCACTTCACCACGCTGGAGATCGGTGCGGCGCTGCTGGGCCAGGAACACACCATCGACGGCATGTACCGCGAGCACAAGAACCCGTTGTTCGACTTCGTGCAGCGCCGCGGGCGCGAGCGGCACAACCTCGACTCGCTGGCCGTGGAGCGCGAGGACGTGCGCGGCATGCTCAAGCTGCTGCGCTCGGGGCGCGCCATCTGGTATGCGCCCGACCAGGACTACGGCGCCAAGCAGAGCGTGTTCGTGCCGCTGTTCGGGATCGAGGCGGCTACCGTGACCGCCACCACCAAGTTCGCCCGCCTGGGGCGGGCGCGGGTGATCCCGTTCACCCAGCAGCGCCTGGCGGACGGCAGTGGCTACCGGCTGGTGATCCATGCGCCGCTGCAGGATTTTCCGGGGGAGAGCGAAGAGGCCGACTGCCTGCGCATCAACCAGTGGATCGAGTCGGTGCTGCGCGAATGCCCCGAGCAGTACCTGTGGGCACACCGACGCTTCAAGTCGCGCCCGCCGGGGGCGCCCAAGCTGTACTAGGACGAATCGCGGTGTGGCTTTCGCCGGCAATGCCGGCTCCTACATAGGTGTGCGGTACCGGTAGGAGCCGGCCTTGCCGGCGAAGGCAGCGACACAGACTTCAGGGAGTACCCCATGCCAGCACCCCAACCGGTCACCGGCCTGATCCTCTCGGGCGGTGGCGCCCGTGCCGCCTACCAGGTCGGCGTGCTCGCCGGCATCGCCGACCTGCTGCCCGCCGGCGCCGGCAACCCGTTCCCGGTGATCGTCGGCACCTCGGCCGGGGCCATCAATGCGGTGACCCTGGCCAGCGGTGCGATGCATTTTGCCGACGCCATCCGCCGCCTCACCGGCTTCTGGCAGGGCTTTCGCAGCCACCAGGTACTGCGCAGCGACTGGCCCGGGGTGATCCGCCAGGCCAGCCGCTTCGTCGGCCACAGCTTGCTGGGCCTGGGGGCCCAGGTACCGGTGGCGCTGCTCGACAGCTCGCCGCTGCGCAAACTGCTCAACCAGCACCTGGACCTGGACGGCATCGGTCATGCCATCGACCAGCAGCACCTGCGCGCGGTGGCGGTGACCGCGTTCGGCTACGAGTCGGGCCAGGCGGTGACCTTCTACCAGGGCAAGGGCGCCATCGACCCGTGGCTGCGCCATCGACGCATCGGCATGCCGACCCGCCTGAGCGTCGAGCACCTGCTGGCCAGTTCGGCCATCCCGTTGCTGTTTGCGCCGATCAGGCTGGGCCACGAATTCTATGGTGACGGTGCGGTGCGCCAGTCGGCGCCGATCAGCCCGGCGCTGCACCTGGGCGCCAACCGCGTGCTGGTGGTGGGGGTCAGCGGCAACCCCCAGGGGCCGACGCCGGGTGATCCACGCGAGCGGGTGTTCAGCGGCAAGCAGCCGAGCCTGGCGCAGATCGGCGGGCACCTGCTCAACAGCACGTTCATCGACAGCCTGGAAGACGACCTGGAGCTGTTGCAGCGGCTCAACCACCTGAGCCACCTGCTGCCCAGCGACGTGCAGCCCCGGCGCCTGGGCCTGGCCCCGGTGGAGGTGCTGGTGGTTGCGCCCAGCCAGCCGCTGGACGAGATTGCCGCCCGCCATCGGCGTGAACTGCCCGCCGCGCTGCGCATGTTCCTGCGCGGCCCGGGGGCGACCAAGACCAGCGGCGCCGGGGTGCTCAGCTACCTGTTGTTCGAAGCCGGCTATTGCAGCGAACTGATCGAGCTGGGCCGGCGCGACGCGCTGACCAAGCAGGGCGAACTGTGCCACTTTCTCGGCCTGCCGCTGCCCCGGCCCTGAACGCTACTCGGCGATCTGCAGGCGGCGTGCCTCGGTGTACACGTAGCGCACCTTTTCATACTCGAACGGCGAGTTCAGCTGGCCGTAGCGAAAGCTGGTGGTATAGCGCTTGTCGATGGCGCGCAGTACCCAGACCTCCGGGTTGTCGCTGCTGACCTCGGCCATGTTGAGGAAGTTGATCCAGTTCTCGGCGCTGTAGTCCACCACCAGCCCGCCGGTGTCGCGCAGGTTCGACGGGCCCAGGATCGGCAGCATCAGGTACGGGCCGTCCGGCACGCCATAGAAGCCCAGGGTCTGGCCGAAGTCTTCGCTCTGGTGCGGCAGCCCCATCTTGGTCGCCGGGTCCCACAGGCCGGCGACGCCCAGGGTGGTGTTGAAGAGCAGGCGCGCGGTGATCTCCATCGAGCGCTTGCCCTTGAACTGCAGCAGGCTGTTGAGCAGGTTGGGCACATCGCCCAGGTTGCTGAAGAAGTTGCTGACCCCGGTGCGCACGAAGCTTGGGGTGATGTAGCGGTAGCCATTGACCACCGGCAGGAACACCCACTGGTCGAAGCGGTAGTTGAAGTGGTACAGCCGGCGGTTCACCGACTCGAACGGGTCGTAGACGTTCAGCGCGGTCAGGGTCGAACGCTCGAACTCGCGCTGGTCCAGGCCGGGGTTGAACTTGAGTTCCTTGAGCGGATCGGTGAAGCCGTCGGCTTCGATCACGCTGGCTCGCGCCGGGATCTCATCGGCCTGTACCAGGCCTGCGGCGAGCAACGCCGTCACGATCAGAAGTTTTTTAACCACGGAAAAACTCCAGCATCGCGTCGCTGTTGACGCGGTAATTGATATTGCCGCAGTGCCCGCCATGCGGGTACAGGGTCAGGCGGTCGCCAAAGGTGCTGCGCAGAAAGCCGATGTCGCCGGGGCCCAGGATCACATCGTCGGCGTTGTGCATCACGGCGATTTTCGGGCTGTTTTGCAGGTAGTCCTTGAGGGCATACAGGCTCACCTGGTCGATCAGCTGCAGCAGGCTGCCGCCATCGGTGCGCGCGCGCCACATGGGGATGACCTGCTCGGTCAGGTAGCAGTCGAAGTCGCATTGCAGCGCACGCTTGAAGAACGGCGTGAGGCTGCTGCCTTCGGTGATCGGGTACTTGGGCGGGGTGATCAGGCCGCGGCGGTTGATCAGGTCGGAGGTAAAGGCGATATCGGCGGACGAGAAGCGGAACGAGGTGCCGATCAGCATCGCCATCTGCTCGTTGCTCAGGTGCTGGCGCGACTGCTGGAAGTCGTAGAGCAGCGCGTCGTTGAGGTCGATGTAGCCTTTTTGCTGGAAGTAGCGGGTGAGCTTGGTCAGCACCAGTTCATAGAAGGTGGTGCTGTTGTTCACGCCCTTGACCTCGGTCTGCACCAGCTTGTCGAGGTTGCTGATCGAGGTGTAGAGGTTGACCGGCGGGTTGAGCAGCAGCACGCGCTTGAAGTTGAAGCTGCGCCGGGTTTCGTCCAGGTGGCTGACGAAGGCTGCGTCGAGGGCACCGAGGCTGTAGCCGGTGAGGTAGTACTCGCTGACAGGCAGGCGCGGGTGCTGGGCGCGCACGCCCTGCATCACCCGGTACAGGTCTTCGGCGTCTTCGGCGCTCACGCCCGGGGTGGCGAAGCGCGAGGCGGCGCTGATGAAGTCGAAGCTGGTGGGCGAGGACAGCTGCACCACGTGGTAGCCGGCCTTGTAGTAGAGGCGCTTGAGGTACTCGTTGAGGCTGCTGGTGTAGGGCGCGCCGGTACCGGCGATCAGGAAGATCAGCGGCGCCTCGTGGTCCTGTCGGGCCAGGCGATAGCGCAGCTTCTTGACCGCCCAGAAGTTGTCCGGAAGAGTGAACTCGCGTTCGGGGCGCAGGTTGAGGCTGTAGTCGGACTGATCGATGTCATCGTCGGTCGGCAGTTCGGGGCGCAGGTCGGGCGGTGTGGAGGCGATCGTCGCCTCGAAGGGATTGGTCAGCGGGTAGCCATAGGTGGCCGCATCGACATCCACCGCAGACGCGGCCGCACTCATCAAGAGGCCACCCAGCAGGGCAGCAAGGCGCAGTGATCGAAGCATGACGGATCCCCAGGAAAGGCAAGGCAAAGTGTGTACTGCAGGCTAGGACACTCGTGCTATCGGCAAAGTTGCCTTGTGCCCCGGCATTTACCGTCCCCGATGTTGCCGTGCGGGCCAGTGCCAGGGCAACAGCGGGTTTTGTTTCTTTGCTGATAAAAGTAGCTCAGGCCGCCGCTTTTGCCTTGCACAGGCCCGGTGGGGGATTATGCTGGGCGCCGTTTTCCTGTTTCCGGAGTTGTCATGTCCCGCCGTTTGCCGCTGATTGCCTTGCTTGTGTGCCTGTCGCTGTGGGCTGCGGCCTGCTATGGGGTGCGTTATGGCTTCATGGAGGATGTCAGGTGGGTCGGTGTGTGCAGCTCGCCCCAGGTGAGCTGGGAGTGCCAGTTGCGCGCCACGCTGGGCCTGGTGATCCACTTGCGGGTGCTGGGCTGGGTCGCCCTGGGGTTGGCCGTGGTGGCGACGCTGGTGCCGCGCCGGGCCGGCTGGTGGCTGGCGGTGCTGTCACTGGTGTTCGGGCTGCCGGCACTGGCGCTGTACACCGTGAGCCTGGCGGCGTTCGCGCTGGTGCTGGCGGGGTTGCGGCTGGTGCGGCGCACGGCCTGAGGCTCACGCTGTATCGTTCGCCGGCAAGGCCGGCGCCTAACGGGTTCAACGCCTCCCTGCAGAGCCGGCCTTGCCGTCGAAGAGCCGACGCTCAGCCCTGCCTGATCCGCAGGCAGCGCCACAGCGCCGCGGCCATCAGCGCGCTCACCAGGGCCCACACCAGCGCCTGCTGGCTGCTCAAGCCCTCGATGAACAGCTGCGGCGCAATCCCGGCGCCGACGATGAAGGTCAGCAAGGCCACCTCGGCGCGCGCTACCCGCACCGGTCGCAGCAGGTACACCACCGCCGGCAGCACCAGCGCCGGGCTCGGGAAGCTGCGGTAGCGCGGGTCGAACACCAGCGCCAGCATGCTCACCGCCGCCGCGAAGCCGGCCGCCATCACCCACCAGCCAGCACGCGCCTGCAGCCAGGCGAACAGGCGCTCACGCCAGCCACTGCGCTGTGCCAGCGCCAGCGCGCCATGGGCCAGTACCACCAGGTTGAGCCCCGCCAGCAGCACGGCCCACAACCACTCGCCAACGAAGCGGCTGTTGACCCGTACCAGCTCGCCCCACAACCCCAGGCTGGCGGCCCCCAGTGCGGCCAGCAAGGGCAGCGCCAGGGCGCCACGCACGCCGCGCACCGGCCCGGCCAGGGCCAGGGTGGCGGCGAACAGCAGCACGCCGATACCCAGCCACTGCGGCCAGAACGGCAGGTTGCTCACCGGGCCTTCGAGTATGCCCTTGTCCTGCCGGTCGGCATCGTACAGCCCCCAGTAACCGCCCACCGCGCCTTCGCTGGCGCGCTTCCACGGCTGGTCGAAGGCTTCGATCAGGTTGTAATGCCAGCCATTCTGCTCGGCCATGGCGACGAACCCGCGAATGAAGCGCGCTTCGTTGACCCGGCTGGGCAGGGCGGTCTCGCGCTGGCGCCCTTCGCTGGGCCAGCCGGTTTCGCCGATCATCACGTCCTTGGGCGCGAAGCGGTTGCCGAACACCTGGCGGATCTCGCCAACGTGGGCCAGCGCTTCGTCGATGCCCTTGGGATCATCTTCCCAGTAGGGCAGCAGGTGAATGGTCACGAAGTCCACCTGCGGCGCGATCTGTGGGTGCTGCAGCCAGAACTCCCACACGTCGGCGTAGGTCACCGGTACCTGCACCTGGCTTTTCACCTGGTGGATCAGATCGGCCAGGTGATCGCCCGTCACTTCCTTGCGCAACAGCACCTCGTTGCCCACGATCACGGCGCGGGTGATGTCCGGGTTGGCATTGGCGGTGGCGATCAGGGCCTTGATCTCCTTGGCCGTGACCAGCGGGTCGGCACTCACCCAGGCCCCGAACATCACCTTCAGGCCGTACTTGCGCGCCAGCTGCGGGATCGCTTCCAGGCCCGTCATCGAGTAGGTGCGGATGCATTCGAAGCGCTGTGCAAGCAGGGCGAGGTCAGCCTCCACGCGCTCCGGGCGCAGGCTGAAGGGCTGGTCGAACGGCGACTGGTCCTTGTCGAAGGGCGTGTAGGAGACACATTGCAGCTTGTGCGTGGGGCTGGCGGCGTCCGGCAGCGATACCGGCTTGCCGAGCCCGTACCAGAGCCCGCCCAACGCGAACAGGCCAAGCAGGCAGGCAAACAGGTAGGGCAGCAGCGGGAAGCGGGCAGTCGAGGGCATGGCGCGGACCGGTCAGGAAACAAAGCCGCCAATACTACCTGCAAATGCCGGCCGGTAGCGGGCCTGGCTGGCGTTGTGATGTCGTTTCTCGATGTTTCGACGTCGCTGACAGAGCAGGTTGGCCGCCAGTGGCGGTTGATGATGCAGGTTCCGTGACGTGACGAGGGGATGCCTTGATGAAAATGCGACGACTCCTGGGGGCGGGCACTGCCCTGATACTGGCCATGGGCACCAGCCTGGCCATGGCCAAGGAAGTAAGCATCGGCTACGTCGATGGGTGGTCCGACAGCGTGGCGACCACCCATGTGGCGGCCGAGGTGATCAAGCAGAAGCTCGGTTATGACGTCAAGCTGATGCCGGTGGCCACCGGCATCATGTGGCAGGGGGTGGCCACCGGAAAGCTCGATGCGATGCTGTCGGCCTGGCTGCCGGTGACCCATGGCGAATACTGGGCCAAGAACAAGGACAACGTGGTCGACTACGGCCCCAACTTCAAGGACGCCAGGATTGGCCTGATCGTGCCCGAATACGTCAAGGCGCAGTCGATCGCCGACCTCGGAAGCGATGCCGGCTTCAAGAAGAAGATCGTCGGCATCGACGCCGGGTCCGGGGTGATGCTCAAGACCGACCAGGCGATCAAGGACTACGACCTTGCCGGCTACAAGCTGCAGGCCAGCTCCGGCGCTGCCATGACCTCTGAACTGGGGCGCGCCTACGCCAAGCAGCAGCCCATCGTGGTCACCGGCTGGGTGCCGCACTGGATGTTCGCCAAGTGGAAGCTGCGTTTTCTCGAAGACCCCAAAGGCGTGTACGGCGCCGCCGAGACGGTCAACAGCATCGGCAGCAAGGAACTCGATACGAAGGCGCCGGAAGTCGCAGCGTTCCTGAAGAAGTTCTCGTGGCAATCCAAGGACGAGATCGGCGAAGTCATGCTGGCCATCCAGGAAGGCGCAAAGCCGGACGCTGCGGCGAAGGAGTGGGTCGCCAAGCACCCCGAGCGGGTCGCCGAGTGGACCGCAAAATAATGGCCTAAGGCCTCTATCTGGCACCTTCCAGGGCCGCGCGGTGTTTTGCCACCGCGCGGCCCTTTGCATGGGCGGCTGTTACGTAGCCGGTAAAAGAGTTTTACATCTAAGACTAAGGTCGTCTGGAGTGCGTCCCAAGGCAGCATAAAGTGGCGTGGTACTACCCAATCTGTGCTGCGAGGACAAAAACAATGAACGACAGCATTTATCTCTCGATACAAAACAGCCCGCGGTTCAAGGAGCTGGTTTCAAAACGTGAACGCTTCGCCTGGATTCTCTCGGCGATCATGCTCGGCCTCTACGCCGCCTTTATCCTGTTGATTGCCTACGGCCCGCAGATTCTGGGTGCCAAGCTCAGCCCCGGCTCCTCGATTACCTGGGGTATCCCGCTGGGTGTGGGTCTGATCGTTTCGGCTTTCGTGCTGACCGGCATCTACGTACGTCGTGCCAATGGTGAGTTCGACGAGCTGAACAACGCGATCCTGAAGGAGGCTCAGCAATGATCCGGCGTCTACTGGCAACACTGGCCTTTGGCGCTTTCGCGCCTGCCGTCTGGGCCGCCGACGCCCTGACCGGCGAGGTGCACAAACAACCCCTGAACGTCTCGGCGATCCTGATGTTCGTCGCCTTCGTCGGTGCCACCCTGTGCATCACCTACTGGGCTTCCAAGCGCAACAAGTCCGCTTCTGACTACTACGCCGCAGGCGGGCGAATCACGGGCTTCCAGAACGGCCTGGCGATTGCCGGCGACTACATGTCGGCAGCCTCCTTCCTGGGTATTTCCGCACTGGTATACACCTCCGGCTACGATGGCCTGATCTACTCGATCGGCTTCCTGGTGGGCTGGCCGATCATTCTGTTCCTGATCGCCGAACGCCTGCGCAACCTGGGCAAGTACACCTTTGCCGACGTGGCCTCGTATCGCCTCGGGCAAAAGCAGATCCGCACCCTGTCGGCCTCCGGCTCGCTGGTGGTGGTGGCGTTCTACCTGATCGCGCAGATGGTCGGCGCCGGCAAGCTGATCCAGCTGCTGTTCGGCCTGGACTACCACGTGGCGGTCATCTTGGTGGGTATCCTGATGTGCATGTACGTGCTGTTCGGCGGCATGCTCGCAACCACCTGGGTACAGATCATCAAGGCGGTGCTGCTGCTGTCCGGTGCCAGCTTCATGGCGCTGATGGTGATGAAGCACGTCAACTTCGACTTCAATGCGCTGTTCTCCGAGGCGATCAAGGTTCACCCCAAGGGTGAGGCGATCATGAGCCCGGGCGGCCTGGTCAAAGACCCGATCTCCGCGTTCTCGCTGGGCCTGGCGCTGATGTTCGGTACCGCTGGCCTGCCGCACATCCTGATGCGCTTCTTCACCGTGAGCGACGCCAAGGAAGCGCGCAAGAGCGTGCTGTATGCAACCGGCTTCATCGGCTACTTCTACATCCTGACCTTCATCATCGGCTTCGGCGCGATCCTGCTGGTCAGCACCAACCCGGACTTCAAGGACGCAGCAGGCGCCTTGCTGGGCGGCAACAACATGGCTGCGGTGCACCTGGCCGACGCCGTGGGCGGCAGCATCTTCCTGGGCTTCATCTCGGCAGTGGCCTTCGCCACCATCCTGGCAGTGGTTGCCGGCCTGACCCTGGCCGGTGCCTCGGCGGTGTCCCATGACCTGTATGCCAGCGTATGGCGCAAGGGCAAGGTCAACGACAAGGACGAGATCCGCGTGTCGAAGATCACCACCGTCGCACTGGGTGTGCTGGCCATCGGCCTGGGTATCCTGTTCGAAAGCCAGAACATCGCGTTCATGGTCGGCCTGGCGTTCTCGATCGCGGCCAGCTGCAACTTCCCGGTACTGCTGCTTTCGATGTACTGGAAGAAGCTGACCACCCGTGGCGCCATGATCGGCGGCTGGATGGGGCTGGTAAGTGCGGTGGGCCTGATGGTGCTCGGTCCGACCATCTGGGTGCAGATCCTGGGTCACGAGAAAGCCATCTACCCGTATGAGTACCCGGCGCTGTTCTCGATGCTGATTGCCTTTGCCGGTATCTGGTTCTTCTCGGTTACCGACAAGTCCAAGGCAGCGGATGACGAGCGTGCGCTGTTCTTCCCGCAGTTTGTCCGGTCGCAAACCGGCCTGGGGGCAAGCGGTGCTGTTTCGCACTGAGTTCTGAGCAATAAAAAAACGGCCTTCGGGCCGTTTTTTTATGTGGGGGCCATTGCACCCCCGGGTTTCTATATCTTGCCGAGCAACAACAGGATCAACAGGATGATCAGCACGGTACCAATGATGCCGGACGGGCCGTAGCCCCAACTTCTGGAGTGCGGGAAAACGGGTAAGCCACCGATCAACAGCAAAATCAGGATGATGATAAGTATGGTGCCCATGGCAGAGTCCTTTTGTTGAGTACGGTAATCAGCGTATGCAGTTGCGATCCATCTCTTCGGTCATGACGTTCATGTCCGCCTGTTAATTCGGACTCCCACAGGCAACTAAAAGTTTAGTTCGATATGTGTTTGCCCGCGCCATTCAGCATCCTGATACAGCGTGGGCGTCGCTGCACCCTTCGCTACACTGGCCTTCAACTTCAGGAACAAGGCATCCGGCTATGCAAAACCGCATGATGATCACTGGCGCCGGGTCCGGCCTTGGCCGCGAGATTGCCCTGCGCTGGGCCCGCGAGGGTTGGCAACTGGCCCTGAGCGACATCGGCGAGGCCGGCCTGCAGCAGACCCTCGCGCTGGTGCGCGAGGCGGGCGGCGAGGGCTTCGTCCAGCGTTGCGACGTGCGCGACTACAGCCAGCTCACCGCCCTGGCCCAGGCCTGCGAAGAAAAGCTCGGCGGCATCGATGTGATCGTCAACAACGCCGGGGTGGCGTCGGGCGGTTTTTTTGCCGAGCTGTCGCTGGAAGACTGGGACTGGCAGATCGCGATCAACCTGATGGGCGTGGTCAAGGGCTGCAAGGCGTTCCTGCCGCTGCTCGAACGCAGCAAGGGCCGCATCATCAACATCGCGTCCATGGCGGCGCTGATGCAGGGGCCGGCCATGAGCAACTACAACGTGGCCAAGGCCGGGGTGGTGGCGCTGTCCGAAAGCCTGCTGGTGGAGCTGCGCCAGCAACAGGTGGCGGTGCATGTGGTGTGCCCGTCGTTCTTCCAGACCAACCTGCTGGATTCGTTCCGCGGCCCCACCCCGGCAATGAAGGCCCAGGTGGGCAAACTGCTGGAAAGCTCGCCGATCAGCGCCAGCGACATTGCCGGCTATATCTACGAGGGGGTGGCGCGCGGTGACTTCATGATTCTGCCCCACGAGCAGGGGCGCCTGGCCTGGCAGCTCAAGCAGCGCGACCCGCAGGCGCTGTATGACGAAATGGCCGAGATGGCCGTGCGAATGCGTGCCAAGGGGCGTCAGACGCAGGCGTAGGCTGTTCGCTACGGTATGCTAGGCGCTTTTGCGCGGGTAGCAGCGGACGTGATGAATTATGTGTGGTTCTTTCTGGCGGCGGTGTTCGAGATCGCCGGCTGTTATGCCTTCTACATGTGGCTGCGGCTGGGCAAGAGCGGCTGGTGGATCGCCCCCGCGCTGCTAAGCCTGACCCTGTTCGGCCTGCTGCTGACCCGCGTCGAGGCGGCCTACGCCGGGCGCGCCTACGCCGCCTATGGCGGCATCTATATCGTCACTTCGCTGCTGTGGCTGGCGGTGGTGGAGCGTGCCCGGCCGATGGGCAGCGACTGGCTCGGTGCGCTGCTGTGCGTGATCGGCGCCACCATCATCGTGATCGGACCACGTCTGCAAAACAGCTGAGCGGGTAGGATCTTGTAGGCAAATTCCCGCAAAGTTGTGGGAATTGTCTATTTGCCTGTCAGAGCGTTGAACCGTTTCAGCACCCGGTTCAGTCTTCACTCTCCCCTGATGTGGAGGAATGGAGAATGCTGGTCATAGGGCGCGAAGTCGGCGAGGTCATCACCATCGATGACGACATCAAGATCAAGGTGCTGTCGGTAGACGGCAACACGGTGCGTTTCGGCATCTGCGCACCACGCGATGTGGAGGTGCACCGTGCAGAAATCTATCGGCGTATCGCCGAGCAACTGGGCAAGGGCGGCCTGGGCGCCTGATCACTGATCGTCGAGCAGCTCGCGGGGCACTTCATGCCTGGCGAGCAGTTGGCACTGCTGGCTGTCCAGGTCGAACAGGATCACCGCCTGCCCCTTGGCCAGCGCCTGGCGCACGCGCAGTACACGGGTTTCCAGCGGGGTGTCGTCGCCATTGTCGGTACCGTCGCGGGTGACGAAGTCTTCGATCAGGCGGGTGAGGGTGTCGGCTTCGAGCTGGTCGTAGGGTATCAACATAAATAAAGCTACAGAATCAGGAAAGGTTTCGCACATGCTACGCGAAACCTTTCCTGCATGTGGCCTGCATGTGGCTAGCCTTTTTGGCCAACCAGGCTGTCCACCGCCGGTACGCGGGTATCACTTTCCATTTGTGCGTCGTGTTCCAGCTGGTGGCTGAAGCTTTCCAGCGAACTGCCGGTGGGCTTGGAGTCGCTGGCGAACACCGGCGGGCTGAGCAGGTAGGCGCTGAGCAGGCGGCTGAGGGCAGCCAGGCTGTCGATATGGGTGCGCTCGTAGCCGTGGGTGGCGTCGCAGCCGAACGCCAGCAGCGCGGTACGGATGTCATGCCCGGCGGTGATCGCCGAATGCGCGTCGCTGAAGTAGTAGCGGAACAGGTCGCGGCGCACCGGCAGGTTGTGCTCGCGGCCCAGGCTCAGCAGGTGGCGCGACAGGTGGTAGTCGTAGGGGCCGGCGGAGTCCTGCATGGCCACGCTGACCGCGTGTTCGCTGGAGTGCTGGCCGGGGGCGACCGGGGCGATGTCGATGCCGACGAATTCGCTGACGTCCCACGGCAATGCGGCGGCGGCCCCCGAGCCGGTTTCTTCGGTGATGGTGAACAGCGGATGGCAGTCGATCTGTGGCTGGATGCCGCTTTCGACGATGGCCTTGAGCGAGGCCAGCAGCGCCGCGACGCCGGCCTTGTCGTCCAGGTGACGGGCGCTGATATGGCCGCTTTCGGTGAACTCGGGCAACGGGTCGAAGGCCACGAAGTCACCGATGCCGATGCCCAGGGTTTCACAGTCGGCGCGGGTGGTGCAGTAGGCATCCAGGCGCAGCTCGACGTGCTCCCAGCTCACCGGCATCTGGTCGACCGCGGTATTGAAGGCGTGCCCGCTGGCCATCAGCGGCAGCACGCTGCCGCGAAACACGCCGGTGTCGGTGAACACGCTGACCCGGCTGCCCTCGGCGAAACGGCTCGACCAGCAGCCGACCGGGGCCAGGCCCAGGCGGCCGTTGTCCTGCAAGGTGCGCACGCTGGCGCCGATGGTGTCCAGGTGCGCCGAAACGGCGCGGTCGGGCGAGCTCTTGCGGCCCTTGAGGGTGGCGCGGATGGTGCCGCGCCGGGTCAGCTCGAAGGGGATACCCAGTTCTTCCAGGCGCTCGGCCACGTAGCGCACGATGGTGTCGGTGAAGCCGGTGGGGCTGGGGATGGCGAGCATTTCCAGCAGGACCTTCTGCAGATAGGTCAGGTCCGGTTCGGGCAATTGATCAGGCATGCGGACTCCTCGTGGGGCGTTGTCACGGCACCGGCCGGCTGTGCGGGAACAGCAGGTCGACGAAGCGTTCGGCAGTGGGTTGGGGTTCGTGGTTGGCCAGGCCCACCCGTTCATTGGCTTCGATGAGCACGTAGTCGGGCTGGTCGGCGGCCTTGACCATCAGGTCCAGGCCGACCACCGGAATGTCCAGGGCGCGGGCGGCCCGCACGGCGGCATCCACCAGGGTCGGGTGCAGGCGTGCGGTGACGTCTTCCAGGCAGCCGCCGGTGTGCAGGTTGGCGGTACGCCGCACTGCCAGGCGCTGGCCGGCGGGCAGAATGGTGTCGTAGTCGACCCCGGCGGCGTGCAGGGTGCGCTGGGTCTCGGCGTCGAGCGGGATCTTGCTTTCGCCACCGGTGGCGGCCTGGCGCCTGCGGCTCTGGGCTTCGATCAGCGCACCGATGGCGTGCTGGCCGTCGCCGACGATCGAGGCCGGGTGACGAATCGCGGCGGCCACCACCTCGTAGCCGATGACCACGATGCGCAGGTCCAGCCCTTCATGAAAGCTTTCCAGCAACACGCGGCTGTCGTACTGGCGCGCGTGCTCGATGGCGGCGTCCAGGTCTTGCAGGCAGGTCAGGTTGACCGCCACGCCGTTGCCCTGTTCGCCATCCAGCGGCTTGACCACCACCGCGCCGTGGTCTTCCAGAAAGGCCAGGTTGTCGGCGGCGTTGCCCGCCAGCTGTTGCGCCGGCAGGCTCAGGCCGGCGGCTTCGAGTACCTTGTGGGTCAGGCTCTTGTCCTGGCACAGGGTCATGCTCACGGCGGTGGTCAGGTCGCTGAGCGACTCGCGGCAGCGCACCCGGCGTCCGCCGTGGTTGAGGGTGAACAGCCCGGCGGTGGCATCGTCCACCTGCACATCGATGCCGCGCTTGTAGGCTTCCTCGACGATGATCCGCGCATAGGGGTTGAGCCCGGCCTCCGGCCCCGGCCCCAGGAACAGCGGCTGGTTGATGCCGTTCTTGCGTTTGACCGCGAAGGTGGGCAGGGTGCGAAAGCCCAGCTTGGCGTACAGCCGCTTGGCCTGGCGATTGTCGTGCAGCACCGACAGGTCGAGGTGGCTCAGCCCGCGGCTCATGAAGTGTTCGATCAGGTGGCGTACCAGTACTTCGCCGACCCCGGGCCGGGTGCAGTTGGGGTCCACGGCCAGGCACCACAGGCTGCTGCCGTGCTCCGGGTCGTCGAAGGCCTTTTGATGATTCAGGCCCATCACGCTGCCGATCACCGCACCGTTGTCCTCGTCTTCGGCCAGCCAGTACACCGGGCCGCCCTGGTGGCGCGGAGTGATCAGCGCCGGGTCGACCGGCAGCATGCCACGGGCCACGTACAGCTCGTTGATGGCTGCCCAGTCGCTGTCGCTCTGTGCGCGGCGGATACGAAAGCCGCGAAACACTCGCTGCGCCTGGCGGTAGTCGCTGAACCACAGGCGCAAGGTGTCGGAGGGGTCGAGAAACAGCTGTTGCGGCGCCTGGGCCAGTACCTGCTGGGGGGCGGCCACGTACAGCGCGATATCGCGCTCGCCGGGCTGCTCCTTGGCCAGGGCCGCCGCCAGGCTGGCCGGGTCGGGGTAGGTGTGGCCGATCAGCAGCCGGCCCCAGCCGCAATGCAACCAGCGCGGCTGGTCGTGCGGGTCGCTGCCGTCGCCGGCCAGTTGCGCCTGCAGGCGTTCATAGGACGGCACCTGGCCGCGCAGCAGGCGCTGGCCATAGGGTGAGGCATGGGCTTTCATCGATCAGATTCCTTGTTCGCTGAGCCACAGGTTCAGCGCGGCCAGTTGCCACAGCTTGGAGCCGCGCAGCGGCGTCAGTTGCCCATGCGGGTCGCTGAGCAGGCGGTCGAGCATGGCCGGGTTGAACAGGCCGCGGTCCTGGCTTGGGTCCAGCAGCAGCTCGCGTACCCAGTCCAGGGTGGCGCCTTGCAGGTGCTTGAGGCCCGGTACCGGGAAGTAGCCCTTCTTGCGGTCGATGACTTCACTGGGGATGACCAGTCGCGCGGCTTCCTTGAGCACCTGCTTGCCGCCATCGGGCAGCTTGAACTGGGCCGGCACCCGCGCCGACAGCTCCACCAGCCGGTAGTCGAGGAACGGCGTGCGAGCCTCCAGGCCCCAGGCCATGGTCATGTTATCGACCCGTTTGACCGGGTCGTCGACCAGCATCACCGTGCTGTCCAGGCGCAGGGCCTTGTCGACTGCCGCGCTGGCGCCGGGCTGGGCGAAGTGCTGGCGCACGAAGTCGCCGGCGGCGTCATTGCCCAGCAGCCAGGCCGGCTGCACGGTGTCGCGGTACTCGTCGTAGCTGCGGTCGAAGAAGGCCTCGCGGTAGGCCGCGTACGGGTCCTTGGCGCCGTCCACCTGCGGGTACCAGTGGTAGCCGGCGAACAGCTCGTCGGCACCCTGGCCGCTCTGCACCACCTTGCAATGCTTGGCCACTTCCCGAGAGAGCAGGTAGAAGGCGATGCAGTCGTGGCTGACCATCGGCTCGCTCATGGCGCGGAACGCGGCCGGCAGTTGCTCGATGATTTCGCGCTCGTCGATGCGCAACTGGTGGTGGCGTGTGCCGTAGTGCTTGGCGATCAGGTCCGAATACTGGAACTCGTCGCCACGTTCGCCGCCGGCATCTTCAAAGCCTATGGAAAAGGTCGACAGGTCCTCGACCCCGACTTCGCGCAGCAGGCCGACCAGCAGGCTGGAGTCGACGCCGCCCGAGAGCAGCACGCCGACATCCACGGCCGCGCGCTGACGGATTGCAACGGCTTCGCGGGTGCTGTCGAGCACGCGGTCGCGCCAGTCTTCCAGGGTCAGGTGCTGTTCATCGGTGCGTGGGCCGTAGTGCAGGTTCCACCACACGTGCTGCTCGGCGCGGCCCTGGGCGTCGATGCGCATCCAGGTGGCCGGTGGCAGCTTTTCGATGTTCGCCAGCAGGGTCCGCGGGGCGGGTACCACGGCGTGGAAGTTCAGGTAGTGGTTGAGTGCCACCGGGTCGAGCACCGGGTTGATGTCGCCGCCCTTGAGCAGGGCCGGCAGGCTCGATGCGAAGCGCAGGCGTTCGCCGGTGCGCGACAGGTACAGCGGCTTGACCCCCAGGCGGTCGCGGGCGAGGAACAGCTGCTGGCTGTCACGTTCCCAGATCGCCAGGGCGAACATGCCGTTCAGGCGCGGCAGCAGATCGGCGCCCCAGGCGTGGTAGCCCTTGAGCAGCACTTCGGTGTCGCCGTCCGAGTAGAAGGCATAGCCCAGGCTTTCGAGTTCGGCGCGCAGTTCGGGGAAGTTGTAGATGGCGCCGTTGAATGCCAGCGACAGGCCCAGCTGGCTGTCGATCATGGGCTGGGCCGAGCCGTCGGACAGGTCCATGATCTTCAGGCGCCGATGGCCCAGGGCGATGGGCCCCTGGCTATGGAAGCCCCAGGCATCCGGGCCGCGGGGCGCCAGGTGATGGGTCATCCGTTCGACCGCGGCCAGGTCCGCCGGGCGTGGTGTGTTGGCTACAGGGGTGAAACGAAACTCTCCAGCTAATCCGCACATAAGTCCTTACCGGTTTTTCCGTTGGGGAAGGTGCCCTGAATTCGGGCACATAGGAACTGACCGGTGCGGATCCTGTGAGTTTTAGATCAATCTGTTATAAGCCTTCAGCCTTGCTTGCCCTTGCCGCGTATCAGTTCGCGCAACATGAAACGATTCGGGTGGCAGGCCTCGGCCACGTCGCGCGGCACCGGCAAGGGTGCGTTGTCGACCCAGGCGGCGATCAGTTCACCCGCCAGAGGCGCGGTGATCAGACCGCGCGAACCATGGCCGCTGTTCACATACAGGCCCGCCAGCCAGGGGCACGAACTGTCCGGCAGCTGTCGCGCGTCCTTGCCGAGCACGGCATACGCCTGGTTGAACGCCGCCTTGTCGGCCAACGGGCCGACGATCGGCAGGTAGTCGGGGCTGGTGCAGCGAAACGCCGCGCGGCCCTGCAGGCTGGCAGGTTCCAGCTCGGCAGCGCCAAGGCGTTCTGCCAGGTCGCCGGAGATTTCCCGCAGCAGCTCCAGGTTGCTCGCATGTTCGGCAGCGGTGGGGGCGAGGTCGGTGCTGTGGAAGTCGAAGCTCGCCCCCAGGGTGTGTTCGCCCAGGCGCGGCGGCGCGACGTAACCGTCGGCGCACACCACGGTGCCAAGCGCGCGGCTGGCGTTGGTGGCCGGCAGGCGGGTGATCTGCCCGCGGATGCGCTTGAGCGGCAGCTCGGCGCACGGCTCGAAACGATGGATGTCCGCTGCGCTGGCCAGCACCACCAGCGGCGCGCTGGCCAGCAGGCGCTCGCCGTCCCATGCCTGCCACAAGCCGTCGACCTTGCGCAGCTGTACCACGTCATGGTGGGGCAGCAGGGTGATGTTCGGTTGCCCGGCCTGCCATTGGCACAGCGCGGGCGGATGCACCCAGCCGCCCTCGGGGTAGTACAGACCGCCACTGGGCAGGCCGACCCCGGCCACGGCTTCGGCCTGCGGCTGGTCGAGGCGCTGCAGCAGGGTGTCGCTGAACGCCTGGTCGAGCTTGATCTGGCGCTGGTCTTCCTTGTCGTCGAAGGCCAGTTGCAGC
>NZ_DLNW01000011.1:0-6442 GCF_002478435.1 Pseudomonas sp. UBA7500
CGTGGCCTGCAAGGAAAGCGAGATGGCGGAGTTCGAAGTGTCGATCTCCGACCTCGAGTACAACTGGTACCTGCATACGGTGTGATGGCTGGATAAAGCTGCAACGGAGGCTTAACCGATGAACGAGCGCGCAGGGCGGCTGCCCCTGATTGGTGTGAGTGCTTGCCGCCAGCAACTGGGCAAGAACTCGTCGCATACCGTGGGCGACAAGTATGTCGAGGCGGCCGGTTTTGCCGGATTGCCGCTGATTCTCCCGGCCCGGGACGTCGCAAGCGACCCGAACCTTGTGCTGGAGCATCTGGATGGCATTCTTTTTACCGGTTCGCCTTCTAATGTCGAGCCGCATCATTACAATGGCGCCCCCAGCGCGGAAGGCACCCGCCACGACGTGTTTCGTGACCGGCTGACCCTGCCGCTGCTGCAGGCCGCGATTGCCAGGGGTGTGCCGGTGTTCTGCGTGTGCCGGGGCTTCCAGGAACTCAACGTCAGCCTGGGCGGCACCTTGCACCAGCGTGTGCAGGAGCTGCCAGGCTACCTGGACCATCGCGAGTCGCAGGATGCGCCGCTGGAAGAGCAATACAGCCCCCGCCACCTGGTGACATGCCAGCCCGGGGGGAAATTCGAGCAGATGGGGCTGCCTGCCCGCTTCATGGTCAACTCGCTGCACAGCCAGGGCATCGATCGCCTGGCCGCCGGCCTGCGCGCCGAAGCCCTGGCTCCCGATGGGCTGATCGAAGCCGTGTCCATGGATGACGCCCCAGGCTTTGTGGTCGGTGTGCAATGGCACCCGGAATACCGCTTTGCCGAAAACCCGGTGTCGCTGCGCCTGTTCGAGGCGTTTCGCGAAGCCTGCATCGCCCATGCGCTACGCCGGGAGAAGGCCCTATGAGGTCACCCGGCTGAGCCGGCGATGCACTGCAACAAGTTTCATTGAGTGATAGCGGGCACCCCACGGGGGGCCCGGAAAATAATACCAATAGTGACGGCAACTACTCATGAGCGAACACAAAGCAGGCCTGTCCCCAGGTGTGGGCGGGCGATCCAAAGGGCTGGCCAAGGGCCGGCTCGGACTGCTGGCCAGCATCGTGCTGGGCATTTCCACTATTGCGCCGGTGTATACCCTCACCGGCGCCCTCGGCCCGACCGTACGCGAAGTCGGCGCCCACCTGCCGGCGGTGTTCATCGTCGGTTTCCTGCCCATGTTGCTGGTGGCGCTGGGTTATCGCGAGCTGAATGCCGCCGAACCCGACAGCGGCACCTCGTTCACTTGGTCGGTACGTGCCTTCGGCCCGATGATCGGCTGGATCGGTGGCTGGGGGCTGGTCACCGCCACCACCATCGTGTTGTCGAACCTCGCCGGTGTGGCGGTGGACTTCTTCTATCTGTTCCTCGGGCAGATCACCGGCAAACACGAGGTGGCGGCGCTGGCCGACAACCTGCTGGTCAATGTGACCACCTGTTGCGTGTTCATCGCCATGGCCGTGTGGATCTGCTGTCGCGGCATCGCCACCACCATGACCGTGCAGTACGGCCTGGTGGCGCTGCAACTGATCGTGCTGCTGGGTTTTGCCATGGCCGCATTCGGCGGGTCGTCGGAGGCGCCGCCGCTGACCTTCGAGATGGACTGGTTCAACCCGTTCGGGGTGGAGTCGTTCTCGGCCTTCACCGCCGGCCTGTCGCTGTCGATCTTCATCTTCTGGGGCTGGGACGTGTGCCTGAGTATCAGCGAAGAATCGGTGGGCAGCGATGACGTACCGGGCAAGGCAGCGACCCTGACCGTGCTGCTGATTCTGGGCCTGTACCTGGTGACCGCAATTGCCACCCTGCAGTTTGCCGGCATCAGCGATATCGGCCTGGGCCTGGGCAACCCGCGTATCCAGGAAAACGTCTTCGCCCACCTGGCCGGCCCGGTGATGGGGCCACTGGCGATCCTGATGTCGATCGCGGTGCTGGCCAGCACCGCGGCCTCGTTGCAGTCGACCTTCGTTTCGCCGGCGCGCACGCTGCTGGCGATGGGGTACTACGGCGCAGTGCCGGAGCGTTTCGCGAGCGTCTGCCCGCGTTCGAAAACCCCGCGTTATGCCACCATCTGTGCCGGCGTGGCCGCAGGCGTGTTCTACGTCACCATGCGTACCCTGAGCGAGAACGTGCTGGCCGACACCATCACTGCCCTGGGCATGATGATCTGCTTCTACTACTCGCTGACCGCGTTCGCCTGCGTGTGGTACTTCCGCCACAGCCTCACCGACAGCCTGCGTCACTTCCTGATGCGCGGCCTGTGCCCGTTGCTGGGCGGCGGCATTCTTTCGGTGATTTTCCTGCAGACAGCCTATGACAGTGCTTCGCCGTCGTTCGGCAGCGGTTCGCATGTAGGCGGGTTGGGGCTGGTGTTCGTGATCGCGATGATCATCACCCTGCTGGGCCTGGTGCTGATGATGCTGTCGCGCCTGCGTGCGCCGGCGTTCTTCCTGGGCATGACCCTGCGCCGTCACGCAACGGTGCCCGGCCGCGGTTAAGCGGCCGGGGCACGCTGCTCAGGCAAGCAGTTGCCTGAGCAGTTCGCTGTGACGTTGCTGCTGCTGGCCGCGCTGCAGGCGGTTGGCACGGAACACCGCCTTGAGGTCGTCCAGTGCCGTGGCGAAGTCGTCGTTGATGATGACGAACTCGTATTCGTCGTAATGCACCATCTCGCTGACCGCCTCGCGCATGCGCCCTTCGATGATCTCGTCGCTGTCGGTGCCGCGGTTGGTCAGGCGCTGGCGCAGGGCCTGCTGGCTGGGCGGCAGGATGAAGATCGAACGCGCCTCGGGCAACAGCTTGCGCACCTGCTGTGCACCCTGCCAGTCGATTTCCAGGATCAGGTCATGGCCCTGGTCAAGGGTCTGCTGCAGTGCGCTGCGCGAGGTGCCGTAGCAGTTGCCGAAGACTTCGGCCTGCTCCAGGAAGTCGCCCTGGGCGATCATGCGGTCGAACTCGGCGCGGTCGACGAAGTGGTAGTTCACCCCGTCATGCTCGCCCGGACGCATGGCCCGCGTGGTGTGCGAGACCGACACGCGAATGTGGTTGAGGTCGTCGGTGAGCGCCTTGACCAGGCTGGTCTTGCCGGCGCCCGAAGGGGCCGAGACGATGAAAAGGGTGCCGCTGCTGTGGGTCATGGTAGGGGTGGCCTTACTCGATGTTCTGTACTTGTTCACGCATCTGCTCGATCAGAACCTTGAGGTTGACCGCCGCTTGGGTGCTGCGTGTGTCAAAGGCTTTGGAGCCCAGGGTGTTGGCTTCGCGGTTGAGTTCCTGCATCAGGAAATCCAGGCGCCGGCCGGCGGCGCCGCCCGACGTGAGCACGCGGCGCACTTCGGTGACATGCGTGCTGAGGCGGTCGAGTTCTTCGGCCACATCGCTCTTCTGCGCCAGCATCACCATCTCCTGCTCCAGACGCTGCGGGTCGAGTTCGGCCTGCATGTCGGCAAAGCGGTCCAGCACCTTCTGGCGCTGGGCGGCGAGCATCTGCGGCACCAGGGCGCGCAGGGTGGTGACTTCCTCGCTCATGCTGTCGAGGCGCTCGTTGATCAGTCGGGCGAGTTCCGCGCCTTCGCGGTTGCGGCCGTTCTTGAGCTCCTTGAGGGCCTGTTCGAACAGGCCCATGGCCTCGGCATTGAGCGCCTGCGGGTCGCTGGCATCGGCCACCAGCACGCCCGGCCAGGCCAGCACCTCGAGCGGGTTGAGGGGGCCGGGCTGCTTGATCAGGCCGGCCACGGTCTCGGCGGCGGCGACCAGCTGAGCGGCACGCTCGCGGTCGACCTGCAGCGGCTTGCCGGCGTTCTCTTCATTGAAGCGCAGGGTACATTCGACCTTGCCGCGCGACAGGCCCTGGCGCAGGGACTCGCGCACCGCGCCTTCGAGGTCGCGCAGGGCTTCGGGCAGGCGCAGGTGCGGCTCGAGGTAGCGATGATTGACCGAGCGCAGTTCCCAGATCAGTGTGCCCTGGGTCCCGGCCTGCTCGACGCGGGCGAAGGCGGTCATGCTGTGCACCATGGGAAGTACCTCGCAGATTAGGGAGCAAGCCGACAGCCTGCAAAGGCGCAGGATTGTAACGCAGTGCGGCGCCGGCTCCCAATGCGCTGATGCTACAAAGCAGCGGGCAGGGCGCCGCAAATACCGGGCGGCGCGGCCAGATCGGGGCTTGTGGCGTGGTGCGCCGATGATCGGCTGGCCGTGCATTTGGCCGCAGGCATGTCCACCGAGGGGCCTGTAGCCCTATAATGCCGGGCAGATTCATATCCAGTACAGGTAGCCCAAATGAAACGTCCAAGTGGTCGCGTTGCCGATCAGCTGCGCTCGATCCGCATCACCCGCAACTACACCAAACACGCCGAGGGGTCTGTACTGGTCGAGTTCGGAGACACCAAAGTCATCTGCACGGTCAGCGTCGAGAACGGCGTACCGCGCTTCCTCAAAGGCCAGGGCCAGGGCTGGCTGACCGCCGAGTACGGCATGCTGCNNAATCCAGCGCCTGATCGGCCGCTCGCTGCGCGCCGCGCTGGACATGAGCAAGCTGGGCGACATCACCCTGTACGTCGACTGCGACGTGATCCAGGCCGATGGCGGTACCCGTACCGCGTCGATCACCGGTGCCATGGTTGCGCTGGTCGATGCCCTGCGCGTGGTCAAGAAGCGTGGCGGCCTGAAGGGCGGCGACCCGGTCAAGCACATGATTGCGGCCGTATCGGTCGGCATGTACCAGGGCGTGCCGGTGCTCGACCTGGACTACCCGGAAGATTCGGCGGCCGAAACCGACCTGAACGTGGTGATGACCAGCGCCGGTGGTTTCATCGAAGTCCAGGGCACCGCCGAAGGGGCTCCGTTCCAGCCTGAAGAGCTCAACGCCATGCTGGCGCTGGCGCAGAAGGGCATGACCGACCTGTTCCAACTGCAGCAGGCCGCGCTGGCGGACTGATCGGGAGTCGTCATGGCCGAGCCGTCCAACACGCCGATGCCCGGTGATGCAGCCCGTCATTGGGGCATGTTGTGCCACCTGGCGGCGGCTGCCGGCATGGTGGTGCCGTTCGCCAACCTGATCGCGCCGCTGGCCTTGTGGTGGTTCAAGCGCGGCATCGACCCGTACGTCGACGCCCAGGGCAAGGAGTCGGTGAACTTCCAGCTGACCATGACCCTGCTGGGCATGGTGTGCGTGGTGGGGTTTACCGTACCGATGGCCAAGCTGGCGCTGACCATCATCTCGCTGGGGGTGGCGGTACTGATCGTCATTGCGGCGGTCAAGGTCAAGCAGGGCAAGGCCTTTCGTTATCCGTGGGCCTGGCGTGTGCTGACCTGACATGCTTCGTCGGTAAGACCGGCTCCTACGGCGGTTGCGTTGACCCGGTAGGAGCCGGCCTTGCCGGCGAAAGGGCCCAAAGGCCAGATACGAAAAAGCCGACACGCAGTCGGCTTTTTTGTGGCTGAGCGATCAGATCGTCAGCGTCCAGTCATAGTCCACGATCAGTGGCGCATGCTGGGAGAAGCGTGGCTGACGCGGCAGGCGAGCGCTTCGTACGAAGCGGCGCAGGCCCGGGGTCAGCAGCTGGTAGTCGAAACGCCAGCCCAGGTTGAGCATCTCGGCCTGCTCGTTGTCCGGCCACCAGCTGTACTGGTCGCCCTCACGGCTGACTTCGCGCAACGCATCCACATAGCCCATGTTGCCGACGATCTCGTCCATCCAGGCCCGCTCTGGCGCCAGGAAACCCGGCGACTGCTGGCCGTCGCGCCAGTTCTTCACGTCGAGCTTCTGCTGCGCCACATACAGCGAGCCGCAGTAGATGTACTCGCGACGCTTGCGGCGCTGCTTGTCCAGGTATTTGCCGAAGTCGTCCATCAACTTGAATTTCTGGTTGAGGTCTTCGTCACCGTTCATGCCCGAAGGCAACAGCAAGGTGGCAATACTGACTTTGTCGAAATCGGCCTGCAGGTAACGCCCGTAGCGATCGGCTGTCTCGAAGCCCAGGCCGCTGATGACTGCCTTGGGCTGCAAACGCGAGTAGAGTGCCACGCCGCCTTGGGCTGGAACTTCTGCATCGCAGGCATAAAGGAAGTAGCCATCGAGCTGGAAAGCTGGGTCGTCGAGTTCAAAGGCCGAGGCGCGGGTATCCTGAAGGCAGATGACGTCGGCATTCTGGGCTTGTAGCCAGCTGAGCAAACCACGCTCGACTGCAGCCTGAATGCCATTAACGTTCACACTGATGATCCGCATAAATGGCCCCAAAAATCTCGTGCGTGTATGATACCCGAGCTGTACTCATTTAGCTAAATCTGTGGTAGCCGGGACTCTTCATGCAGCCGTATCAGCGCGAATTCATTCGTTTTGCCATCGATCGTGGGGTTCTGCGCTTCGGTGAGTTCACCCTCAAGTCGGGCCGCATCAGCCCGTATTTCTTCAACGCCGGCCTGT
>NZ_DLNW01000011.1:6523-11328 GCF_002478435.1 Pseudomonas sp. UBA7500
TTCAACCGCAAGGAAGCCAAGGCACACGGCGAGGGTGGCAGCCTGGTGGGCTCGCCACTGGCAGGCGACGTGCTGATCATCGACGACGTGATCACTGCCGGCACGGCCATCCGCGAGGTGATGCAGATCATCCAGGGCCAGCAAGCCAGGGCGGCGGGCGTACTGATCGCGATGAATCGTCAGGAGCGTGGCAACGGCGACCTGTCGGCGATCCAGGAAGTGGAGCGTGACTTCGGCATTCCGGTGGTCAGCATCGTATCGCTGACCCAGGTGCTGCAGTTCCTCGCCGATGACCCGGCGCTCAAGCAGCACTTGCCGGCCGTCGAGGCCTACCGGGCCCAGTACGGTATCTGAGGCAAACAAAAAGGCGACCCGCGGGTCGCNNGGCCTTGCCGGCGGATGCCTCAGCGCGGTTCGTGATTGGTAATCAGGGTACCCACGCCGCTGTCGGTGAAAATTTCCAGCAGCACCGCATTCGGCACGCGGCCGTCGATGATGTGCGAGCTGTGCACGCCGCCCTGTACTGCTTCCAGTGCGCAACGGATCTTGGGCAGCATGCCGCCGTAGATGGTGCCGTCCGCGATCAGTTCGTCAACCTGCTCGGTGGTCAGGCCGGTGAGCACGGTGCCCTGCTTGTCCATCAGGCCGGCGATGTTGGTCAGCAGCATCAGCTTCTCGGCCTTGAGCGCTTCGGCCACCTTGCCTGCCACCAGGTCGGCGTTGATGTTGTACGACTCGCCGTTGGCGCCCACGCCGATTGGCGCGATCACCGGGATGAAGTCGCCCTTGACCAGCATGTTCAGCAGGTCGGTGTTCACCCCGACCACTTCGCCCACATGGCCGATGTCGATGATTTCAGGGCTGGTCATCTCTGGCGTCTGGCGGGTGACGGTGAGCTTCCTGGCGCGAATCAGCTCGGCGTCCTTGCCGGTCAGACCGATGGCGCTGCCGCCATGACGGTTGATCAGGTTGACGATGTCCTTGTTCACCTGGCCGCCGAGCACCATCTCCACCACGTCCATGGTCTGCGCATCGGTGACGCGCATGCCATCGACAAACCGGCTTTCGATGGACAGGCGCTTGAGCAGGTCGCCGATCTGCGGGCCACCGCCGTGCACCACCACCGGGTTGATGCCGACTGCCTTCATCAGCACCACGTCGCGGGCGAAGCCGGTCTTGAGCTCTTCGCTCTCCATCGCGTTGCCGCCGTACTTGATCACCAGCGTCTTGCCGACAAAGCGGCGGATGTAGGGCAGCGCTTCGGACAGTACCTGGGCGACATGGGTGGCGGCATCACGATCAAGGGTCATGCAGGGCTCCAGTTGGAACAAGGGGTCGGTCAGAACGTTGGTTGCAGATCAGGGGCTGCGCGCTTGAGCTGGGCAAGGAACACGTCCTTGATTCGCTGCAGCTCGGCTTCGCTGTCGGCCTCGAAGCGCAGTACCAGCACCGGCGTGGTGTTGGAGGCGCGAACCAGGCCCCAGCCGTTGGGGTAGTCGACCCGTACACCATCGATGGTGGTCAGGTTGGCGTCTTGGCCCCAGTCGGCGTCGCGTTGCAGTGCCTCAATGATGCTGAATTTACCCTCGTCCGTCACATCAATGTTGATTTCAGGGGTACAAATATCGTTCGGGAACGCCGCGAACAGCGTTTCGGCATCGCTATCGGCCTTGCTCAGGATCTCCAGCAGGCGCGCGGCGCTGTAGATGCCGTCGTCGAAACCGTACCAGCGCTCCTTGATGAAGATATGCCCGCTCATCTCGCCGGCCAGCAGGGCGCCAGTCTGCTTCATCTTCTTCTTGATCAACGAATGACCTGTCTTCCACATCAGCGCGCGGCCGCCGTACTGTTCGATCAGCGGGGTCAGGCGGCGGGTGCATTTGACGTCGAAGATGATCTCGGCGCCCGGGTTGCGCGCCAGCACGTCCTGGGCGAACAGCATCAGCAGGCGATCGGGGTAGACGATGTTGCCGGTGTTGGTCACTACGCCGACACGGTCGCCGTCACCGTCGAAGGCCAGGCCCAGGTCGGCGCCGCTTTCCTTGACCTTGGCGATCAGGTCCACCAGGTTTTCCGGCTTGCCCGGGTCGGGGTGGTGGTTGGGGAAGTTGCCGTCGACCTCGCAGAACAGCGGGATCATCTCGCAGCCCAGCGCCTCGATCAGCTGCGGGGCGATCACCCCGGCGGCGCCGTTGCCGCAGTCCACCACCACCTTGAGCTTCTTCGCCAGCTTGATGTCGCCGGTGATCTGGGTGAAGTAGCGGTCCAGGATCTCGACCTTCTCGACGCTGCCTTCGCCGCGGGTGAGGTCGTTGGTCTGCAGGCGAATCAGGAGGGCCTGGATCTGCTCATTGGCCAGGGTGTCGCCGGCGATGACGATCTTGAAGCCGTTGTAGTTCGGCGGGTTGTGGCTGCCGGNNGAGCATCACCCCGGACTTGCCGGCCAGCACGTTGGCGGCGTAGTACAGGGCGGGCGTGGGCACCAGGCCGACATCGCTGACCTTGCACCCTGCCTCGACCAGGCCCTTGATCAGTTGCTCGACCAGCATCGGGCCGGACAGGCGACCGTCGCGGCCAACCGATACATGCGGCTCGCCCTGGGCCAGGCTCTGTGCACCGATGGCGCGGCCGATCCAGTAGGCGGTTTCGGCGGTGAGGCCTTCGCCGACCACACCTCGGATATCGTAGGCGCGGAAGATGCTGGCGGGGAGGTTCGGGGTCATGCGTTCCATGTTGCTCACCTGGGGAAACTCCAATTGGAAGGGGCTATGTTGGGTCGACGGTCGCATGCGCTGCAGGCACCCGGCGCGCCGCGCGGCTAAAGATGTCCGGCTTTGACGGCATTTTCGACATAGAGTTCTTGAGCCGGGCGATTCATCCGTCGATCACCTCTGGAAGATCGCCCCGGGCTGAAAGTGCAGGCTCCATGCATCGTTGAAGGTCCCTATCGGGGTTATTGCCGGGCTATCACTTTCGCCTGCGCTGGCCAGTACGGCCTGAGGGTCGTCGAACACACCTTGCACGAGGCTGGCCTTGCCGATTTCCGGCATGTCTATTTTCAGAGCAGCACTTACACGTTGCAGCTCGAAAGTCATGAGCAGCACGGCCTGCACCGGGCCTGTCGCACTGCCTCGAATGGGCGTGACACTGTGGATATGCAGTTGCCCGTTGGTCGGGTGGGCCTCCAGGTTCGGTGGTACCCCGCGTTCGGCTCGTCCGATCATGTCCAGCAATGGCGGGCTGAGTGAGCGGTCGTGGAGGCTCTCGCGCCTGGCCTGGCCGGGCGTGAGCAACCGACTGCTGACCAACCCTTCGAGGTAGCTGAAGTCGTCCAGCACCTGGCGCGCCTGGCGGGCGTCAGCCGCCTTGGCAGCGGCAAGCAGGGCCGGATGGCGGGCCACGGTGTCGACCTCGGACACCAGACGGGCGATCTGCTGGTCGAGCGCAATGACCAGCCCGAAGGCCGGAAAATACGTCTGCAGGTTACGTTGCTCGCGTTGCAGAGGGATTACCAGCGTCAGCCACACCGCGAGCCCGGCGACGAGCATGCCGGCCAGGCCCCAATACAGGCCTGGCAGCAGGGCTCGCGCGTTGTTCAATGGCTGCCCGAATGGCCGAAGCCGCCAGCGCCACGCTGGGTTTCGTCGAAGGTTTCGACGATGTCGAAGTGCGCCTGTACCACCGGTACCAGCACCAGTTGCGCAATGCGCTCGCCGATGGCGATGGTGAAAGGGGTCTGGCCGCGGTTCCAGCACGACACCATCAGCTCGCCCTGGTAGTCCGAATCGATCAGGCCGACCAGATTGCCCAGCACGATGCCGTGCTTGTGGCCCAGGCCCGAGCGCGGAAGGATCAGCGCGGCCAGGCCCGGGTCGCCGACGTAGATCGACAGGCCGGTAGGGATCAGTATGGTCTGGCCCGGCTCCAGGACGGTCTCTTCCTTGAGCATGGCGCGCAGGTCGAGGCCGGCAGAACCGGGGGTGGCGTATTGCGGCAGCGGGAATTCGCTGCCAAGGCGCGGATCGAGAATCTTGGCTTGTAAGGCGTGCATGCAGAGTTAAACCTGGTTGAGACGTTCGGCGATGAAGGCTACCAGCTGACGGGCGATCTTGCCCTTGCTGGTCTGTGCAAAGAGTGTTGCTTGAAGTTGGCGATCGATCACGCTGCAGGCGTTCTCCTCGCTGTTGAAGCCGATGCTGGGGTTGGCCACGTCATTGGCGACGATCAGGTCGAGGTTCTTGTCCTTGAGCTTGCGCGCGGCGTAATCGAGCAGGTGTTCGGTCTCGGCGGCAAAGCCGACGCTGAACGGGCGGTCGGGGCGGGTGGCGATGGTGGCCAGAATGTCCGGGTTGCGCACCATCTGCAGCAGCAGGCCGTCACCTGTCGTAGGGTCTTTCTTGAGCTTTTGCGGGGCGACGACTTCGGGGCGGTAGTCCGCAACCGCAGCCGATGCGATGAACACATCGCACGGGATCGCCGCTTCGCACGCGGCGAGCATGTCCCGCGCGCTCACCACGTCGATACGGGTCACCCGGTCGGGTGTGGGCAGGTGCACCGGCCCTGTCACCAGGGTTACCCGAGCACCGGCTTCCACCGCCGCTTCGGCCAGGGCAAAGCCCATCTTGCCCGAGCTATGATTGGTGATGTAGCGCACCGGGTCGATGTTTTCCTGGGTCGGGCCTGCGGTAATCAGCACGTGCTTGCCGGTCAGCGACTGGCGCTTGAAGGTTTCGGCGGCGCACCAGGCCAGGTCGGTGGCTTCGAGCATGCGGCCAAGGCCCACGTCGCCACAGGCCTGGCTGCCG
>NZ_DLNW01000017.1:0-28644 GCF_002478435.1 Pseudomonas sp. UBA7500
CTTTTGGCTTTCTGGCTGGCGGGTGCCGGTCAGTTCAGGGCGTGCATCATTCCCACTCGATCGTCGCAGGCGGCTTGCTCGATACGTCGTAGGTGACGCGCGAGATGCCTTCGATCTCGTTGATGATGCGGCCGCTGACGGTTTCCAGCAGTTCGTATGGCAGGTGCGCCCAACGCGCGGTCATGAAGTCGATGGTCTCGACCGCACGCAGCGCCACCACCCAGGCGTAACGACGGCCGTCACCGACCACGCCCACCGATTTCACCGGCTGGAATACCACGAAGGCCTGGCTGACCTTGTGGTACCAGTCGGCCTTGCGCAGCTCTTCGATGAAGATGTGGTCGGCACGACGCAGCAGGTCGGCGTATTCCTTCTTCACTTCACCCAGGATGCGCACACCCAGGCCCGGGCCCGGGAACGGGTGACGGTAGACCATGTCGTACGGCAGGCCCAGCTCCAGGCCCAGACGACGGACTTCGTCCTTGAACAGTTCGCGCAGCGGCTCGACCAGCTTGAGGTTCATTTCCTCCGGCAGGCCACCGACGTTGTGGTGCGACTTGATCACGTGGGCCTTGCCGCTCTTGGCACCGGCCGACTCGATCACGTCGGGGTAGATGGTGCCCTGGGCCAGGTACTTGATGTTGTGCAGCTTGTTCGACTCGGCATCGAACACGTCGATGAAAGTGCGACCAATGATCTTGCGCTTCTTCTCGGGGTCCGCTTCGCCGGCCAGGTTGTTCAGGAACTGGTCCTCGGCGTTGGCACGGATCACCTTGACGCCCATGTTCTCGGCGAACATGGCCATCACCTGCTCGCCTTCGTGCAGGCGCAGCAGGCCGTTGTCGACGAACACGCAGGTCAGCTGGTCACCGATGGCCTTGTGCAGCAGCGCCGCAACCACAGAGGAGTCCACGCCGCCGGACAGGCCCAGCAGCACGTTGTCGGTGCCGACCTGGGCGCGCACCTGGGCGATTGCGTCTTCGGCGATCTTCGACGGGGTCCACAGTGCTTCGCAGCCGCAGATGTCGAGGATGAAGCGCGACAGGATGCGACCGCCCTGCTTGGTGTGGGTCACTTCCGGGTGGAACTGCACGCCGTAGTAGCCGCGATCATCGTTGAACATGCCGGCGATCGGGCAGCTTGGGGTGCTGGCCAGGATGTGGAAGTCTTCCGGGATGCGGGTGACCTTGTCACCGTGGCTCATCCACACGTCCAGGCCGAAGACGCCGTCAGCGTCGACGTGGTCTTCGATGCCGTCGAGCAGGCGGCTCTTGCCGACCACATCGACACGGGCGTAACCGAACTCGCGCAGCTCGGAACCTTCAACCTTGCCGCCCAGCTGCTCGGCCATGGTCTGCATGCCGTAGCAGATACCGAATACCGGTACGCCCAGGTCCCATACGGCCTGTGGCGCGCGCGGGCTGTCGGCTTCGTGCACCGACTCGGGGCCGCCGGCGAGGATGATCCCGCGGGGGGCGAATTCGCGAATCGCCTCGTCGTCCATGTCGAACGGGTGCAGTTCGCAGTACACGCCGATTTCGCGCACGCGGCGGGCGATCAGCTGGGTGTACTGGGAACCGAAGTCGAGGATCAGGATACGGTGAGCGTGAATGTCGAGGGCCATGACTCAATCTCGTCAGTGGTAATCGGAAACGACGCGGGGCTGTCGTGAACAGCCCCGCTTACAGGTATTGCCAGGAGCATCAACCTACGCGGTAGTTTGGCGCTTCCTTGGTGATCTGCACGTCATGCACGTGGGATTCGGCCATGCCGGCACCGGTGATGCGCACGAACTCGGGCTTGGTACGCATTTCTTCGATGTTGGCGCTGCCGGTGTAACCCATCGAGGAACGCAGGCCGCCCATCAGCTGGTGGATGATCGCGGTCAGGGTGCCCTTGTATGGCACGCGACCTTCGATACCTTCCGGTACCAGCTTCTCGGCACCGGCCGAGGAGTCCTGGAAGTAGCGGTCCGAGGAACCCTGGGCCTGGGACATCGCACCCAGCGAACCCATGCCGCGGTAGGCCTTGTAGGAACGACCCTGGAACAGCTCGATCTCGCCCGGGGCCTCTTCGGTACCGGCGAACATCGAACCCATCATCACGGCGCTGGCGCCGGCGACGATGGCTTTGGACAGGTCACCGGAGAAGCGGATGCCACCGTCGGCGATCAGCGGTACGCCGGTGCCTTCCAGCGCGGCAGCCACATTGGCGATGGCGCTGATCTGCGGCACGCCGACGCCGGCGACGATACGGGTGGTGCAGATCGAGCCAGGGCCGATACCGACCTTGACCGCGTCGGCGCCGGCTTCGGCCAGGGCCTTGGCGGCTGCGCCGGTGGCGATGTTGCCGCCGATCACCTGCACGTCGGGGAAGTTCTGCTTGACCCAGCGCACGCGGTCGATAACGCCCTTGGAGTGGCCGTGGGCGGTGTCGACCACCACCACGTCGACGCCGGCAGCAACCAGTGCGGTCACGCGGTCGCCGGTGTCCTTGCCGGTACCCACTGCAGCACCGACGCGCAGGCGACCCTGGTCGTCCTTGCTGGCCAGCGGGTAGGCCTTGGCTTTCTCGATGTCGTTGACGGTCATCATGCCCTTGAGGGCGAACTTGTCGTCGACGATCAGTACGCGCTCGATGCGGTGCTTGTGCAGCAGCTCGCGGGCCTCGTTCTTGTCCGCGCCTTCGCTGACCGTGACCAGACGCTCTTTGGGCGTCATCACTTCACGCACGGTGGCGTCGAGACGGTTTTCGAAGCGCACGTCACGGGAGGTGACGATGCCGACCAGGTCGCCGTTGTGCAGCACCGGCACGCCGGAGATGTTGTGCAGCCGGGTCAGTTCGAACAGGTCGCGTACGGTGGCGTCGGCCTCGATGGTGATCGGGTCCTTGACCACGCCGGCCTCGAACTTCTTGACCTTGCGCACTTCGGCAGCCTGCTGCTCGATGGTCATGTTCTTGTGGATGATGCCGATGCCGCCTTCCTGGGCCATGGCAATGGCCAGACGGGCTTCGGTCACGGTGTCCATGGCGGCGGAAACCAGTGGAATATTCAGCTCGATGCCACGGGTCAAACGGGTCTTGAGACTGACTTCGTTAGGTAGCACCTCGGAGTAACCGGGTACTAGGAGAATGTCGTCGAAGGTCAGGGCTTCTTGGCTGATACGCAGCATCGCGGGGGCTCCCGGGCGGGAAAATGGAAGCGCGCCATTATACTCATGCGCGCCGTGTGACTCAATGTAAAGATGGGCCTTCGGTCAGTTGTCTTGCAGCTTTACCTGCACCACTGCCACCGGCTGGTCGAGCCAGTCGGCAAAGGCATCGATGAAAGACGGCTTGAAACCGGCCTCGCCCCAGTTGTTGAAGATGAACCCCAGGTTGGAAAAGGCACAGGGCTGCAGGTAAAGGAAGCCGTTGATGTCGTCTTCATGGCCGCAGCGCGGGCAGGTGAAGTTGTCGCTGATGCCGGGCATCCACTCTTCCAGGCTGGCGAACAGTTCCACCCCCACTTCCCGGCGGCACTCGGCGCAGCCGGCTTCTTCGAGAAAGCCTTCGGTAGGTGTATAGATGCAGCGCTTGTAGATGACTTCCAGGCCATTGACGGGCTGGCCGTACGGTAGCAGCTGCGGCCGCTCGACCACCTTGCGCGCACCCTCGGCGATGGCGTAGCCCATGCGGTTGCCGGTGCGCCCGCAGGTGCTGAGCTGTTCCTCGATCACCTTTTCGCGTACCAGCCAGCGCAGGATCGCGCGGGCGCGCGGCTCGTGCACCGGCACGGTGGAGATCTTGGGGACGATGATGCTCTGGAATGTCATGAAGGCGGCCGAACAGGTTAAAGGTGCCAGTTTACCTCACTCAGGTAGCGCGCGATCAGCGCGATGCCGCTGGCCAGCACCAGCCAGGTGACCAGCCGCACGAAGGTTTCGCGGGACATCTTCAGGGTCAGCCGGCGCCCAACCCACAGGCCGGCGAACATCATCGGCAGCAGGCACAGGGCAAGCAGCAGCAACGGCAGGTCGGCGTACACCCCGGCAATCAGGAACAGGCTCAGGCGCACCACGGTGCTGCAACTGATCAGCGCGCTCTGGGTCGCGCGCACCTGCTCCTTGGCGTCGAGCCGGGCATTGAGGTAGATGGCATAGAGGAAGCCGCCGCTGCCGAACAGCGCACCGAACAGGCCGCCGGTGATACCCATCGGCACCGACCAGCCGGCATTCAGGCGCGCCGGCTTGACCTTCACCGCCAGGCTGTAGAGCGCATAGGCGCTGATGAACAGGCCCATCAGCAACAGCAGCAGGTCGGACTTGAGGTTGAGCAGGAACACCACGCCCAGGGTGCAGCCGATGGCCATGCACGGCAGCAGGCGCAGCAGTTCGCCGCGCACCACGGCCTTGCGCGCCGGCAGCCAGTTGCCGAAGGCAGCGACGAAGTCCAGCAGCACCAGCAACGGGATGATGCGCGACAGCGGCATGAAGTTGATCAGGACCGGCCCGGCGACCAGCGCGGTGCCGAAGCCGGCGATGCCGAACACGATGTAGGCGACGCCGATGCCAAGCAGTATCGGCAGCCATTGGAGCGCAGTGAAAGGGAGCGAGTCGAGCAGTGTGGAGAGCATGGTGTATGCCTGAGTCGTGAGTGAGGCAGCGTTCAGACGAACTTTAGCCATTGGCCAGCCATGCCGACTAATATGCAATTGCGCCATCAGCCCTCTCGAAAAGGCATCCCTCATGATCTCCACCCGACAGTTACGCTACTTCGTCGAGATTGCCGAGTCCGGCAGTTTCAGTGCTGCCGCCGAGCGCCTGTTCGTCGCGCAGTCGGCGCTGAGCCGGCAGATAAAGGAGCTGGAGAGTCAGCTGGCCACCCCGCTGTTCGAACGCACCGCCCGCCAGCCGCGCCTGACCGCAGCGGGCCTGGCGTTTCTGCCGCGGGCCCGCAACCTGCTGGGCGAGCTGGAGAAGGCCTGCCGCCTGGCCACCGAAATCGGTCAGGGCCTGCGCGGCAGCCTGCGCCTGAGCCATTCGAGCACGGTGCCGTTGACCGGCGCGCTGCTGGATCGGCTCACGGGCTACCTGCAGCACAACCCCGGCGTGTCGATGGACATCGCGCAGCTGTCTTCCGAGGCGCAACTGGAGGAACTGGCCGAAGGTCGCCTGGAGTTCGGCCTGCTGCGCCTGCCGGTGCTGCGCCAGCACGAAGGGCTGTGCGTGCAGCCGCTGTTCGACGAACCGCTGCTGCTGGCGGTGGCCGCAGACCACCCGCTGGCCGATGAGCCCAGCGTGTACCTGGCGCAGTTACGCGACGAGGCGTTCATTTCCATCCCGCACCGCCAGCGCGGTGGCTTGAGCTACCTGTCGGCCGAGCTGTGCATGCGTGAAGGGTTCTTCCCTCGGGCTGCGCGGGTGGTGTCGCGCAAGACCACGCAGTTGCAGTTGATCCAGGCCGGGTTCGGGGTGGCCTTGCTGCCACGGTGCATGCGCGATATCGCGCCAGCGACGCTGCGCTTCGTGCCGCTGGCCGACGCGGGGTGCGTGAGTACGGTGGCGCTGGCCTATCGACGCGATGCCGGGCCGTTGGTGCATCAGTTTGTGGAGCACATGCAGGGCTGAGCCGGCAACGTCGGCTCCTGCAAGAGACCGCGCATGACCTGTAGGAGCCGGCAAGCAGCGCCGCCACCTGCCGGGACTGCAAAGACCGCACGATTCCCTTTATGATGCCCCGCATGATCAAAGACCCTTTCGAAAGACTCGGCCTGGACCGCGAGGTCCTTACCGTCAGCCAGCTCAACGGCCGCGCCCGCGTGCTGCTCGAGGACGTGTTCAGCAACATCTGGGTCGAGGGCGAAATCTCCAACCTCGCCCGGCCCGCCTCCGGCCACGTCTACTTCACCCTCAAGGACAGCGGCGCCCAGGTGCGCTGTGCACTGTTTCGCAACAACGCCGCCCGCGTGCGCCAGGCATTGCGCGACGGCCTGGCGGTCAAGGTGCGTGGCAAGGTCTCGCTGTTCGAGGGGCGCGGCGACTATCAGCTGATCCTCGACACCGTCGAACCGGCCGGTGACGGCGCCCTGCGCCTGGCCTTCGACGCGCTCAAGGAAAAGCTCGGCAACGAGGGCCTGTTCAGCAGTGAACGCAAGCGCGCCCTGCCCGCCCACCCGCAGCGTATCGGCATCGTCAGCTCGCCCACCGGCGCGGTGATCCGCGACATCATCAGCGTGTTCCGCCGCCGCGCCCCGCAGGTGGAGCTGACCCTGATACCCACCGCCGTGCAGGGCCGCGAAGCCATCAACCAGATCGTGCGGGCCCTGCAACGCGCCGATGCGCAAGGCTTCGACGCGCTGATCCTGGCCCGTGGCGGCGGCTCGCTGGAAGACCTCTGGTGCTTCAACGAAGAAGCCGTGGCCCGTGCCATCGCCGCCTGCGTCACGCCCATCGTCAGCGCCGTGGGGCATGAAACCGACGTGTCGATCAGCGACTTCGTCGCCGACGTGCGCGCCCCCACCCCTTCGGCCGCCGCCGAACTGCTGGCCCCCGACAGCAGCGACCTGGGCCGACGCCTGGAAAGCCTGCAACGCCGCCTGCTGCTGCGCATCCAGAACCGCCTGGCCCATGACCGGCTGCGCCTGGACAGCCTGGCGCGGCGTCTGCGCCACCCCGGCGAACGCCTGCGCCAGCAGGCCCAGCGCCTCGACGACCTGGACATGCGCCTGCGCCGCGCCTTCGAGCAGCGCCTGAACCAGCGCCGCGAACGCCTGGCACGCCTGGATACCCGCTTGGCCGCGCAGCACCCCGGGCGTGCCCTGGCGCTGCTCAAGCAACGCCTGGACAACCTCGCCGAGCGCCTGCCGCGAGCCATGCGCCAGACCCTCGCCACCCGCCGCCAGCACCTGCAGGTGCAGGTGCAGACACTGCAGGTGGTCAGCCCGCTGGCCACCCTCAGCCGTGGCTACAGCATTCTGCTCGACGAGCGCGGCCAGGCCATCCGCAGCGCCGCGCAGACCCGCAACGGCCAGCGCCTGACCGCCCGCCTGGGCGAAGGCGAGCTGCAGGTGCGGGTCGAAGACAACCACCTGACCCCGGTCACGCTCTCTCTACTGGACTGACTCATGCCCCGACTGTTTGCCCCGCTGCTCGCCCTCTGCCTGGCCTTCGCCGGCACCGCCCAGGCCAGCTACATCACCCGCCAGTTGAACAAGCCGGTGCCCGGCGGCGTCGCGGTGGTCGACCTCGGCCCCGCCGCCCAGGCCCCTCAGGCACGCTTCGACGGCAAGCCGGTGCTGGTGGTACGCGAGCAGGACACCTGGCTGGCCATTGTCGGCCTGCCTCTGACCCAGAAGCCCGGCACCGCCAGCCTGACCCAGGGCGAGCGCACCCTGAGCTTCACGGTCGCCAGCAAGAAGTACCCCGAGCAGCGCATCACCCTTAAGAACCAGCGCCAGGTCAACCCCAACCCGGCCGACCTCAAGCGCATCGACGCCGAGCTGGCCGAGCAGCTCAAGGCCTACCGCAGCTTCAGCCCCAACCTGCCGAGCAACCTGCTCCTCGACAAGCCGGTCAACGGCCCGCTGTCGAGCAAGTTCGGCGTGCGTCGCTTCTTCAACGGCGAGGAACGCAACCCGCATGCCGGCCTGGACTTCGCCGTGCCCGCCGGCACCCCGATCAAGACCCCGGCCAACGGCAAGGTGATCCTGATCGGCAACTACTTCTTCAACGGCAACACCGTGTTCGTCGACCACGGCCAGGGCTTCATCAGCATGTTCTGCCATATGTCGAAGATCGACGTGAAACCCGGCCAGCAACTGAGCCGTGGCGCCATCGTCGGACGTGTGGGCTCCACCGGCCGCGCCACCGGGCCGCACATGCACTGGAACGTCAGCCTGAACGACGCACGGGTCGATCCGGCGATCTTCATCGGGGCCTTCCAGCCCTGATCAGCGTCTTGCGCCAATCAAAAAGACCGCGCAACTGGCGCGGTCTTTTTGATTGGTCGGCGCTATAAAATCACGACATTCTTCAGTTTTTAAGCATTCCTCTCAATTTTTTTGCAGTGCTTGCCATCGTTCACCCCACTGGTTAGGGTTGAACCCATGAAAACCACGCACACCCTCATCCTGCTTCGCCAACATCGCAGCCTTTGCCTGGTCAGTGCCCGACTACCAAGCTGAATCGCGTCGCCTCGCCCATTCATCACTTGTACGTTCGGCGGGCCCCTTTCAAGGCCGCACAATAAGGATTGCTTTCATGACCATGCTCAAAGACCCTTCGAAAAAATACCGTGCCTTCGCTCAGGTAAACCTGCCTGACCGCACCTGGCCCTCGAAGACCATCACGGCCGCGCCGATCTGGTGCAGCTCGGACCTTCGCGACGGCAACCAGTCGCTGATCGAGCCGATGGATGCGGTCAAGAAGCTGCGCTTCTGGAAGACCCTGGTCAGCGTGGGCGTGAAAGAAATCGAGGCCTCCTTCCCATCGGCCTCGCAAACCGACTTCGACTTCGTGCGCACCCTGATCGAAGACGGCCACATCCCGGACGACACCACCATCCAGGTGCTGACCCAGGCCCGTGAAGACCTGATCGCACGTACCTTCGAATCGCTGCGCGGGGCCAAGAAGGCCATCGTGCACCTGTACAACGCCACCTGCCCGGCATTCCGCCGCATTGTCTTCAACCAGGACAAGCAGGGCGTCAAGGACATCGCAGTGAACGCGGCCAAGCTGTTCGTCAAGTACGCCGCCCAGCAGCCGGAAACCCACTGGACGTTCCAGTACTCGCCAGAGACCTTCAGCGCTACCGAACTGGAGTTCGCCAAGGAAGTCTGCGACGCGGTGATCGAGGTGTGGAACCCGACCCCCGAACACAAGGTGATCCTCAACCTGCCAGCCACCGTGGAAGTTTCCACCCCGAACATCTATGCCGACCAGATCGAGTGGTTCGGGCGCAACGTGTCGCGCCGTGACAGCGTGATCATCAGCCTGCACACCCACAACGACCGTGGCACCGGCGTGGCTGCCACCGAGCTGGGCCTGATGGCCGGCGCCGACCGTGTCGAAGGCTGCCTGTTCGGCAACGGCGAGCGTACCGGCAACGTCGACCTGGTGACTCTGGCCCTGAACCTCTACACCCAGGGCGTGGACCCGGAGCTGGACTTTTCCGACATCGACGGCGTGCGCAAGGTGGTCGAAGAGTGCAACCAGATCCCGGTACACCCGCGTCATCCGTATGTGGGCGACCTGGTGCACACCGCGTTCTCCGGCTCGCACCAGGATGCGATCCGCAAGGGCTTCACCCAGCAGAAAGAAGACACCCTGTGGGAAGTACCGTACCTGCCGATCGACCCGGCCGACATCGGCCGCAGCTACGAGGCGGTGATCCGCGTCAACAGCCAGTCGGGCAAGGGTGGCATCACCTACCTGCTCGAACAGGAATACGGCATCAGCCTGCCGCGCCGCATGCAGATCGAGTTCAGCCAGGTGGTACAGGGCGAGACCGACCGCCTGGGCCTGGAAATGACCGCCCAGCAGATCTACAAGCTGTTGCAGAGCGAGTACCTGCAAGCCAACGCCCCGTATGCGCTGGTCAGCCATCGCCTGCAGGAAGAGAACGGCCACAGCGCCGTGGAAGTGGAAGTGGCCGGTGAAGGCGAAACCACCCTGCACTGGCGCGGCAAGGGCAACGGCGCCCTCGAGGCCCTGGTGGCCGGCCTGCCGGTAGCCGTGGAAATCATGGACTACAACGAGCACGCCATCGGTGCCGGCACCCACGCCAAGGCGGCGGCCTACATCGAACTGCGCGTGGCTGGCGGTCGTCCGGTGCACGGTGTGGGTATCGATGAAAACATCACCACCGCCAGCTTCAAGGCGCTGTTCAGCGCACTGAACCGCTCGCTGAGCCAGCAGGCTGCTAAGGCGGCGTAAACGCCAACTGACCCGCTGCTGCATGCAATGCCCGCCTCTGATACGGAGGCGGGCATTTTTTTTGGTTGTGCGAAAGCCTGCGGGGCGCTGGCGTGCTCGGTATACTGCCGGCCTCATTATTTTTGCCACACCTGTAAGGACACTCAATGAGCCACTACCTGGAACGGGCACTCACCAGCCTGCGCACCATCGGCATCAACTTCATCCAGCCCGTTCAGGATGCCCCGGTTCTGGTACTGCTGGACCGCGTGGCCCACTACGACACCACCAAGGTCACCTCCATCGCCACCGTGCTGCAGCAGGCCACCAGCTTCAACAGCATGGTGCGCGAGCAGATCGAAGGCATGGACATCTCCACGCGCTTCATGGACATCACGCAGAGCTTCACCTCCATCCGCGAGGACGCCGCCGCCATGGCCGGCTGGATGGATGACGGGCGCCTGGACGCGATGGAAAAGATCAAGCTGACCTGGATGAACGTGCGTCGCGGCTCCATCCCCAGCCGCTTTGCCGATATCCGCGAAAACTACCTGAAGGTGTGCAAGTCGGCCAACGACCAGATCGCCCGCGAGAGCGTGATCCTGGAGTCGTACATGGACTTTCGCATGGCCATGAAAGCCGCCGAGGTGGAAGCCCAGCAGGTGCTGGCCATCGCTGGCGAGGCCCTGCAGCAGCGCACCCTGGCCCTGAACGAGGCCAACGCCCGGGTCGCCGACGCCGAAAGCGCCGAGCCCGCCGCACGCGCCGCGCTGGAACTGGGCCGCGATGAAGCCGTGCGCGCCCTGCAGGACGAAGACAAGCGCTACCAGATCATCAAGGACATCGCCGATGACCTGAAGGTCGGCTACAACACCGCCGAAATGGTCTTTGCACGCATCAATCAGGTGCACGTGATCAAGGAGCGTCAATACCAGCGCATGGTGTCGTTCTTTTCCACCAACGAAGTGGTGCTCACCGGGCTTGCCGTGTCGTTCACCGCCAACAGCGGCCTGGCCGAAGCCACCCACACCCTCAATGCCACCACCGACGGCATCAGCCAGGGCCTGGAGTCGCTGGGCAGCACCGGCAACCAGCAGCTCGAAGCCGCGGTCAAGGCCAGCTATGGCTCGACCATCAAGGTCGACTCGGTGCGCGCCCTGGCTGACGCCACGCTGTCGTTCCAGACCGACATGAAGCAGATGGCCGACACCTACCGCGCAGAGTCGAGCAACGCCGCCCGGGATATCGCCGAAGCTGTCGAAGAGGCCAAGCGCAAGTTCGCCGCCCTGCTGACCAAGGCCGCCTGATGAGCAGTGTTCCTCTGTCCGAACAGCTGGGCGCGATGGCGGTGGTCGACCAGCTGCGCCATCAGCAGATGCAGGTGCAGGAGCACCTGAACCTGCCGCAGCGCCGCGCTGAAGTCGCCGAGCGTATCCGCACCTACTACCAGGCCCAGGGCATCGCCTATGACGATGCGCTGATCGAACAGGGTGTGCGGGCGTTCTTCGCCCGGCGCCTGGCCTTCGAGGCGCCCGAACAGACCGCACTGCAGCGCCTGACCACGCGCCTGCTGCTCAACCGCAGGAAGCTCATGCGCATCCTGCAACTGATCGTCGTCGCGCTGCTGGCCGTACAGTGCACCCGGGTGGTGAACGACACCGCCAAGACCTCCAAGGTGCAGGACAACGTCCGTACGGCCGAGTATCGCAGCAGCGATCTGAGCGCCGACCTTGCGCAGCACAAGTCGCGCCTCGATGCGCTGCAGCAAGCCGTCGCGCAACAGCCCGAGCCCGCGGCCACGCGCCTGCTGGGGCCGCTTGCCGAGCGGCTGACGCAGGTTCAGACACTGCTGACGCACCGACCGTGGCCGCAACTGATCGACAGCGAAAACCGCGACAGCGTGCAGCAGGACCTCGATACCTACGAACGCAACACCCAGTCGGCGCGCGCGCAACTGAGGCAGGCCGACAAGGGCCTGAACGACGTCCAGGCCATTATCGATGCCCGCAGCCGCCTGCAGGCCGTACTGCACAACCCGGCGTTCACCGCAGGCGCCAAGCGTTTCGGGGTGATGGCGCAGCAGGCCCGGGTGGCCGACCAGGCCATCGGCAACGCCGACACCCTGGGCATCGAGGTGGTCGACCGTGAAGTCGGGGAACTCGAAAGCCAGCTCGATCGCATTCAGCAGGTCCAGCCGCTGATCCGGCGCCTGGACGAAATCGAGCAGCAGTTGCCCGCCCTGCGCCTGCCGCCGAACGACCTGCGGGTGGTGCGTGCCCAGGCCGCCCAGGTCGACAAGGCCATCGACGCCCTGCAGGCACGCCAGGCCAGCGACCACCTGTCGACGCTTGACAGCCTGCTGGTGTTCGCCCGTCAGGCACTGGAGCTGCGGGTGGTGGACCGCTACGGCGTCAAGTCGGGGGTCGAGCGCTGCTATGACCAGGCGCTGTGCAACCAGGGCGGTGACTCCCTGCAGGGCAAGAGCTGGTACCTGGTGGTCGAGGCCGTGGACGCCGCCGGCAACCCGATCAGCGTGCCGGTCACCAGTTCGGAAACCGGCGAATCGCGCTGGGCGTCCTACTTTGGTGTGCGGGTCAGCCAGGCCGAGTACCTCAAGGTCAAGGAAGACAAACTCAGCGACGGCCACATCGACGACCTCGCCATGGGCAGCAAGCCTGCCAACATGCTGAGCCTGAAATTCAACCAACGTGTCGCCAAACCCGACATGATCCTGGACTGGTGATGACATGAGACCCAGCAAGCTCATCGGTATCGTCGCCGACAATGCACGCAGTTTCGAGCACGTGCTGCGCGACGCAGAACAACAACTGGCCAGTGCCACCGAGCGCCAGATGGCGCTCGAACAGGACATCCTGACCCGCCTGCGCAGCATCGCGACCCTGCAGCTGGAGCACGCCCCGTCGCTGCAGGACGAGGTGGTTCAGGCCCTGCACGAACGCCAGCTGGCCCAGGGGCAGTTGCGCCAGCAACTGCTGGAGGTCGAGCAGCAGATCGCCCAGTCGCTGGAGGCGACCGCGCAGGTACAGGAGCGCCTCGACGACCTCGACCGCCAGGCCCGCGACCAACTGGCCCAGGACCCGACCTACACGGCGCAGATGCACCAGCTGGAACAGGCCATCGCCGCCAACCTCGAAACCGTCACCGGGTATGCCGACATTCGCCAGGAGTGTGCCGACAAGCTGCCGATGTTCGGCCGCAACCCGATCTACCACTTCCTGCGTGATCGCGATTTCGGCACCGAACAGTATCGGTTGGGCCGCATCAGCCGCTGGCTCGATGGCTGGCTGGCCAGGCAGGTCGACTACAGCGGCAACCGCAGCAACGAGCTGAACCTGCTCAACATGCAGCAGCGCAACGAGGCACTGCAGCTCGAACGCGACGCGCACATTGCCGCGCTGGAGCAAAGCACCGGCCAGCAACTGGCCGACGCCCAGCAGCAGGCAGGCATGGAGCCGCTGCGCGAAGCGCACAAGGCGTTGTACAAGCAGACCGTGGCCAGCAAGCAGCAGGCCAACGACATTCACGCGCAACTGACCGCATTCACCCACAACCAGGACCCGCACTACCTGCGTGCCCGCCAGTGGCTCACCGACCAGTTGCAGGCCAAGAGCATCGAGCAACTGCTCGAGCAGGTGAAGAAGACCCCCGATACCGCAGACGACCAGATCGCCTTGCAGCTGCAGCGGCTGTACCCGCAGGTCGACGGCGTGGAACGGGCACTGGCCGAGGCGCGCCAGACCCATGGCCTGGCCCAGCAGTCCTATGACCGGGCCAAGGAGCTGGAGCGCGCGCTGCGCACCGACTTCTTCCGTGACGACGGCTATCAGTACAAGGCAACGCTGGGCATCGAACGTCTGCTGTCGGACTACATGACCCGCGATGTCACCCTGGGCTATCTGGTCGGGACCATCCGCGAACACCGCGAACTGGTGCCGCGCGTCGCCGTCGAGCGCAGCTCGTACAGCAGTAGCAGCTCGGGGTCGAGCTGGAGCAGCTCCAGTTCCAGCAGTTCGAGCAGCAGCTCCAGCAGCAGTGGCGGCTTCTCCAGCTCCGACAGCAGCGGGGGCGGCGGCTTCAGGACCTCGGACAGCTTCTGATGGCATGCCCGCTGGCCTGCCGACGCAGGCCAGCGCGGCGCATCACCCGCGCGGGTAGCGCTCGTTCACGCTGAAATCGAAGCGCCAGCAGCCCGCGTTTTTCCGGGAACTGTAGTGCTCGAACAACACCTTTTTCTGCAGTTCGTCCCAGCCGAGCGGGTCCACCGAGGCCTCCTCCAGCACCGTGACCAGCGTGTCGGTGGCAACCGACGACAGGTAGATCAGGTCTTCGCGCATCACCTGCGCGTTGGCATCGAGAATCGGCAGCACCTTGTTGTGCTCGAAGTAGTAATCGATCTCCGACGCGCCCATCACACAGTGCGCATACAGGATGTGCACCTGATAGGCATAGAACACCCCGGGGCCGACCAGCTTGCGGGTGTGCTTCTGGGTGGTGGAGTCGTTCCAGCTTTGCGCAGCCTGGAACGATACCCGGACCTCTGAACTCACTCCCACGCCCTTGAATTCCAGCTGCACGCCACCAGACACTTCGGTGGTACGGCTGAAGCTTCGGGTAAAGCCATGGGTGACCTCGAAGGTGCGTTCATCCTCGCCGTTGCTCGGCACCTGGACGGTGCCGACATGCTCCACGTAAGCGGCAACCGGCACCGAATACATGTCCCACCACCGCTTGCCGTCGAACATCTGGCCGAACTCGGTGGCATCCTTTATCCAGCAGGCCTGGCGTACCTTGTCACCGCCAAAGAGGTACTTGTCGATGTGGTAGCTCCCGCGCTGTGCGGGGGAGTCGGCGCCAAACACGTTGTCTTCACTCATGACGGTTCCCTCAGTACTTGTAGTGAATCTTCTGGCTTGCGGAAAAATCGAACGACCAGGCGCCGGCATTGCATTCAACCTCGTAACCTTCGGTCAGCACCTTGCGCTGCAGGGCATCCCAGGCAATCGGAGGGGTGGCCGCGGCATCGGCCACCGCCACATACACGGCCGTGCTGATGGCCGACAGGAAGTACAGGTCGGTACGCCCCTGCGTGGCCAGCGTCTTGCTGGTGCGAAACGCCTTGCTCAGCTGTCCGGCCGAAGTCGCGCAATGGGCATACACCAGGTTCATCTGGTAGATGGCGAACACCCCGCTGCCGGGCAGCAGCAGCGTCAGGCGGTTGTCGTTCGGCGCCCCCCAAGCGATGTCGTCGACAAAGCCGGTGTGCAGGCTGGAGAGGATATTGACCCGCTCGATGGCCGACGACACCGAATAGGGCGCGTCCACTTCACGGATGAACTGCTTGCTGTGGCCCTGGGCAAAGGTGATGGCATGGCGCTGGTTGCTCAGGCCGTTGAGCCGCAGGGTATCCACCGCTGACAGGTAGGCGAACACCGGTCGGGTGTAGGTGGCCCAGGCACTGGAGCCAATGCGGATATCGCCGTAGACGGTCTTGCCGTTGACCCAGCAGCCGGGTGCCAGGCGCTTGCCGCCGATCAGGTGGCGCTCGAGCGAATAGGACCCGGTCTTGACCGCGTAGCCGCTGAGTCGCGGGTTTGTAGCGTGTTCGATTTCGTCGTCCAAGGTATGCACTCCCTGCAGAAAACCCATGAGTTTTCGATACTAGGGAGGCCGCGACAGGCTCGGCAGCGGGACGTGCTTCCTGGATGGGCAGCGGCCTTGCCGGTCAATGGCGCCGGCAAAAAAAAAGGTGCGCCGACCAAGCGCACCTCAAAGCCGTACAGCACACAACGAATTCTCTAGTCCAGCAACGCCAGCGCCTGGGCACTGCACGCCTGCACGCGTGCCCACTCGCCGTTCTTGATCCAGCTGCTGTCGAGCATCCAGGTTCCGCCCACACACATCACATTGGCCAGGGCCATGTACTGCTTGACGTTGCCCGGGTTGACCCCGCCGGTGGGGCAGAAACGCACCTCGCCGAACGGCCCGCCGAATGCCTTGATCGCCGCCGCCCCGCCGCTGATCTCGGCCGGGAACAGCTTGAAGCGCCGATAGCCCAGCGCGTAGCCCATCATGATCTCCGAGGCGCTGCTGATGCCCGGCAACAGTGGCAACGGGCTCTCGACCCCCGCCTCCAGGATGTCCTGGGTGCACCCCGGCGTGACCACGAACTGCGCACCGGCCTGTTCCACCGCCGCCAGCATGCTGCGGTCGAGCACCGTACCGGCTCCGACGCACAGCTCCGGGCGCTGTTCGCGCAGCAGGCGGATGGCGGTCAGGCCGTGTTCGGAACGCAGCGTCACCTCGAGCGTCTTCAGCCCCCCGGCCGCCAGCGCATCGGCCAGCGGCAGGATGTCCTGCTCGCGGGCGATGGTGATCACCGGCAGAATGCGCGCCTGGCCGCAGATGCGGTCGATCAGGGCAATCTTGTCGGCCATGGAAATGCCCGGCTGTGAAGGTTCAAGGGTTGTCATAACGGCGTGTCCTTGGTTCATGGGCACCAGTAGATTTCCAGGGGGTCTTGAAGAAAGGCGCGAATCGGCATCTGCGCCGGGTCGTCACCGCCCAGCGCGGCGCGCAGGGTAGCGAGTTTGCCTGGCCCTTGCACCGACAACAGTGTCGCACCTGCACCGGCCAGCACACGCCGGGTCAGGGTCAGGCGCTGATGCGGCACGCTCGGCGCCAGCATCGGCAGTACCCGGCGCTGGCTCTGGGCCTGCAGGCCCTCGGCCAGGTTGGGGCTGCCCGGAAACAGCGAGGCGGTGTGACCGTCATCGCCCATGCCCAGCACCAGCACATCGATCGGCGGCAGCTGGGCAAGCGCCTGGTCCGCCTGCTCGGCAGCGGCTTCGAGGCTCGCGGCGGGACGGTACAGGCCGACGAACCGCGCCTTGGCGGCCTCGCCCTGCAACAGGTGCTGCGCCACCAGGCCGGCATTGCTGTCGGCATGTTCCACCGGCACCCAGCGCTCGTCCGCCAGGCTGACCACCACCCTGGACCAGTCCAGCGGCTGCCTGGCCAGGCGCTGGAAGAACGCCACCGGGCTGCGCCCGCCCGACACCACCAGGGTGGCCTGGCCGTTTTCGTCCATCGCCGTGCGCAACCGCTGCGCCACATCCACAGCCAGGCCCTCGGCCAGGCGCGCCGCATCGGCAAACTCATGTGCCGTCACGCTCGCCGGCAGTTGCAGTTCAGATATCGCCATACCATGCCCTCCCATCGCGGGTAATCAGTGCTATCGAGCTCATCGGCCCCCAGGTGCCCGCCGCATACGGCTTGGGCGCATCACCGGCGTGTTTCCAGCCGGCGATCAACTGGTCGCACCATTTCCACGCATATTCGATTTCGTCCTTGCGTACAAACAGGTTCTGGTTGCCACGCATCACTTCCAGCAGCAGGCGCTCGTAGGCATCCGGAATGCGTGCGCTGTGCCAGGTATCGGAAAAATTCAGCTGCAACGGGCCGCTGCGCAGTTGCATGCCCTTGTCCAGGCCCTGCTCCTTGGTCATCACCCGCAACGAAATGCCTTCGTCCGGCTGCAGGCGGATGATCAGCTTGTTGCCGATCTGCAAACGTTGTTCCGCCGCGAAGATGTAGTGCTGCGGCTCCTTGAAATGGATGACGATCTGCGACAGTTTCTGCGGCATGCGCTTGCCGGTGCGCAGGTAGAACGGCACCCCGGCCCAGCGCCAGTTGCGGATATCGGCCCGCAGCGCGACGAAGGTTTCGGTGTCGCTCTGGGTATTGGAGTTGTCTTCCTCGAGGTAGCCGGGCACGGCCCGCCCCTCGCTGTAGCCCGCTATGTACTGGCCACGCACCACCTGGGTGCTCAGGCCCTCGCCGCTGATCGGTGCGAGTGCCTTGAGCACCTTGACCTTCTCGTCGCGAATGCTGTCGGCCGAGAGGTCGCTGGGCGGGTCCATGGCGATCAGGCACAGCAACTGCAGCAGGTGGTTCTGGATCATGTCGCGCAGCTGCCCGGCCTTGTCGAAGTAGCCCCAGCGGCCCTCGATGCCGACCTTCTCGGCCACGGTGATTTCCACGTGGGAGATGGAGTTCTGGTTCCACTGGGTTTCGAACAGGCTGTTGGCAAAGCGCAGGGCAATGAGGTTCTGCACCGTCTCCTTGCCCAGGTAATGGTCGATGCGATACACGCGGTTTTCGGGGAAGTACTGCGCCACCGCGTCATTGACCCTGCGCGACGACTCCAGGTCATGGCCGATGGGCTTTTCCAGCACCACGCGGGTGCGCTCGCTCAGGCCGACCTTGTCGAGGTTCTCGCAGATGCCGCCGTACACCGCCGCGGCGGTGGCGAAATAGGCGATCAGTGGCGCGTCGGGTTGTACCTGTTCGAGCAGCGCCGGGTAGTCCTGAGCCTGAAGAAAATCCACATGCAGGTAGCTCAGGCGCGCCATGAAGCGCTGCAGGGCCAGGGCTTCGATATCGCTGCCCACGTGCTTGTGCAGGTGCGCCTCGATCGTCGCCAGGTGCTCCTGCGGGCTGCCGGCTTCGCGGGCCAGTGCCAGCACGCGGGTCTGCTCATTCAGCAGGCCCGCGCGATCGAGCTGGTACAGCGCCGGGAACAGCTTGCGCAACGCCAGGTCGCCCAGGGCGCCGAACAGGGCAAAGGTGCAGGGTTCAACGGTGATCGAAGCCATGATGTTGGTTCTTTTATCAAGTTGACGTAGAAATACCGGTTTCAATCGCAGTTTTCAAGGACTAATGTAGTAAAACTAACAACATATTGCCGTGTATACAGAATCAAGTGGTGCGCCAACCGTGCCATCAGTACGATAGGCCACCGCGTAAAAAGCCGTCTGCCCGTGGCAGCCGGCGGCCTCCCCGACCCAAGGACATACCCCCATGGACCGCGTGCGAAACCTCCTGGAGCAGATCCAGGGCCGCCTCGACGAGCTGAACAAGGCTGAGCGCAAAGTCGCCGAAGTCATCCTGGCCAACCCGCAGCAAGCCACGCGCTTCAGCATCGCGGCGCTGGCCCAGGCAGCCAAGGTCAGCGAACCCACCGTCAACCGCTTCTGCCGTTCGTTCGGCGTCAGCGGCTACCCCGAGCTCAAGCTGCAACTGGCGCAGAGCCTGGCCAGCGGCGCCGCCTATGTCAGCCGTGCGGTAGAAGCCGACGACGACCCTGCATCCTATACCCAGAAGATCTTCGGCAGCGCCATCGCCTCGCTCGACAGTGCCTGCCAGCAGCTCGACCCGCAACTGGTCAGCCGCGCCGTCGACATGCTGATCCAGGCGCGCCAGATCCACTTCTTCGGCCTGGGCGCCTCGGCCCCGGTGGCACTGGACGCACAGCACAAGTTCTTCCGCTTCAACCTCGCCGTGTCGGCGCATGCCGACGTGCTGATGCAGCGCATGCTGGCCTCGGTGGCCCATACCGGCGAGCTGTTCGTGATCATCTCCTACACCGGGCGCACCCGCGAACTGGTCGAAGTGGCGCGCCTGGCGCGGGAAAACGGTGCTTCGGTGCTCGGCCTCACCGCTGCCGACTCGCCACTGGCCAAGGCCAGCAGCCTGAGCCTGAACATCCCGCTGCCTGAAGACACCGACATCTACATGCCAATGACCTCGCGCATCATCCAGCTGACCGTGCTCGACGTGCTGGCCACCGGCATGACCCTGCGCCGTGGCGTGGACTTCCAGCCGCACCTGCGCAAGATCAAGGAAAGCCTCAACGCCAGCCGCTACCCGATCGACGACGAACTCAATTGAGCGAATGCGCCTGCAACTGCAGGTGCGCCCGCTCCCCCGGCGCCAGGCTGAGGCTGTCGCTGCTGCCACTGGCGGCCTCGACGCAGATGAAGCCCTGGGTCTCGCTGCCGCTCACGCCCATCAGCGGCCGGCTGCCTGGATGCCACACCACGGTGTCGTCGCTGTCGCCGGTATCGATGCACAGCTGACGCTGCCAGGCCGGGTCGTTGACCTGCAGGGTCGCAGCATTCTGGAACACCCGCTGACAGCCGCCCTGCACTTTCAAGGCGCCCTTCTGCTGGCATGCCTGACGCCTCAGATGATCGTACCCCCTCGCATTCTCGAGCCCAGATAGCGCTATCTCGGAAACGTCACTAATACGCCAGTAGGCCAGCAGAGCATGACTCAACTGGCACGGCAGGCTGTCCTGGTGCTCGGTGCTCAGTTGCAACTGCATGCGCTGGCCCAGGTTGGCCACCAGGTCGACCTGCCAGTCGCACAGTTGCAGGCGCCACGTGAGGGTCACACCCTCGTCGCTTTCGCTGCTGTCGATCAGTTTCCAGTCGAGCAGGCGCGCCCAGCCGTGGGCCGGCCACATGTCTTCACTGGGGTGACGGCCGTACCAGGGCCAGCACACCGGCACACCGCCACGAATGGCGCCGACCTGCGGCCACTGCGCCGCGCACCACAGCCACGGGCGTTCGCCACGGGGCTGGAAGTGCAGCAGTTGCGCGCCCTGGCGACTGAACACCGCCTGGCACTGGGGGTGATCGATGATCAGCACGTCGCGCTGCTGGTAACGCTCCCACTCGAAGGTCGGTCGCGGCCGCTGCGAGGTGAAGAAGCGTTGAAGCGGGTGCTCGGACATGTTTCGGGACTCTTGTTGTTAGGGGGGCCTGTTCGCCGGCAACGCCGGCTCCTACAGAAGTCGACCTTGCCGGCGAAACGCCGAATTGGCGTAAATTTACAACATATCCCCTCAGAACGACGACTGAATCTTCAGCCCGGCGACGACCGCATTGTCCACCTCGCTCACCCCGCCCGGGTGACGGATGTACTGAAGGTTGGGGCGCACGGTCAGCCAGTTGGTCACGTGCACGCCGTAGTACAGCTCGGCGTTGTACTCGGTACGCTGGATCGGCACGAAGCCCATGTCGTTGTAGTCATCGATACCGCTGACCCCATTGAGCTGCTGCGCACGCTTCTTCACGTCATCGTTGACATGAATGCGCGCCACGCCGAAGCCGATGTCGTCCTTGGGCCGCGAATCGAAGGCGCCCTTGTACACCATGCCCACCTGCTGGTAGTTGTCGACCACGTTGGTGGCCTTGTCGTGCACGGTAAAGTTGGCGAACAGGCTCAGGCCGCGATTGGCATCGCCGTTGTGCGCAGTAACCTGCTGCTGCGCCACCACCCACCAGCCATGCTTGCTCGAATGCGACTTGGGGTCTGCGCCAGTCAGGCCCTGGGGTTGGCCATTGACGTCCTCGTAGATGTCATCGGCCTTGGCAGTGCTGTAGTAGTAACCCAGGCGGTACTCGCCGGGCAGGCCGTTGACCCTGGGGGCCCACACCAGCTCCACCGGCAGGATCATGCCCTTGGTGCCGCTGCCGCTGAGCTTGAAGCCATTGCCCGTCTCAAGGTTCGAAGGGTTCTGCTCGAACACCCCGACCTGGGCGAAGAACTCCGGCGTGAGGTTGTATTTGGCGCGCAACGCCCACTGGCTGACCGGCCAGTTGTACCAGATGCTGCCCACCCAGTTGCCCACCTGCGAGCCGCAGAAAGCCAGGTTCTGGAAATCGCAGGGGAAGCTGTTGAACTCCTCGCCCGGGCCGAAGCGCCCCGCCTTGAGGTCGAGCTTGCCGTCGAAGTAGGTCTGCTTGACCCACATCTGGGTCAGGCGCCAGGTCTGCCCGCGGCCCCACACCTCCTGCACCGAGCTGAACTGCCCGGCCCGAGGGTCGCTGATGCGGTCGTTGGACAGGTTGCGCCCGCTGCGCTCGGTGATCGCCAGCTTGAACTCGGCGTCGTGCCAACCCAGGATCTTCTCCAGGTCCATCTTCACGCCCAGGGCGAACTGGTCGCTGTAGCGCGCCGTCTTGTCGTTGTTGTAGCCACCCTTCAGGTTGCCGGCAACCTCGCCCACGTAATCCAGCGAAAAATCGTAGCCCTTGTCCAGCAACTCGGTGCGTGTGCCGCCCCAGTCGCCGCTCATCCACTTCGACTCCGGGTCGAAGGCGCCGGCAGCGTGCGCCCCGCAACTGACCCCGAAGGCCGCCAGCAGGGTCATGCAGCCCCGCGGCAAAACACGTTTGAAATGATCCATCCCCTGTGTCCTCGTCTTATTGTTTTCGATGGTGTCCATGCTTTACAACGAATTCAGCGGCCCCTGAATTGGGCAATGTTGTCGGTGCCGACCGTATCGAGCGGTGCACGCCCGCGCCCCAGCCGTTCGCCCGTTTCTGCATCGAACAGCAGCACCCGCGCAGGATCGAACTGCAAGCTCAGGCTTTCGCCGACCTGCGGCGCGAACTCCGGTGCCAGTCGGCAGCACACCTTGGTCTGGTTGAGGGTCACGAACACCAGGGTGTCCGGCCCGGTCGGCTCGGTGACCTGCACCTGGGCGCGAATGCTCGGCAGGCCATTGCCTTCGACCGCCGCCAGGCTGATCTGCTCCGGGCGAATGCCCAGGATCACCTCGCGCGCCTCCAGCCCCGCCTCGCCGATGCCCAGCGGCAGCTCGCAGCGCCCCTGGCCGCTGTCGAGCAGGGCCAGCAGGCGACCCTCCTGGCGTTGCAGGCGCAAGGGTATGAAGTTCATCGGCGGCGAGCCGATGAAACTCGCCACGAACAGGTTGGCCGGGTCGTTGTAGATCTGCTGCGGGGTGCCGAACTGCTGGATCAGCCCATCCTTCATCACCGCCACTTTGTCGCCCAGGGTCATGGCCTCGATCTGGTCGTGGGTCACGTACACCGTGGTGGTCTTCAGGCGCTGGTGCATCAGCTTGATCTCGGTGCGCATCTCCACCCGCAGCTTGGCGTCGAGGTTGGACAGCGGCTCGTCGAACAGGTAGATCCTGGGCCGGCGTGCCAGCGCCCGGCCCATGGCCACGCGCTGCTGCTGCCCACCGGACAGCTGGCCGGGCTTGCGCCCCAGCAGGTGCTCGATCTGCAGCAGCTTGGCCACCCGCGCCACCTCCTCGTCGATGGCCGCCGGGGTCATCTTGCGAATCTTCAGGCCGAAGGCGATGTTGTCGCGCACGTTCATGGTCGGGTACAGCGCATACGACTGGAACACCATGGCGATGTCGCGATCCTTGGGGCTCATGCCACTGATGTCGGCGTCGTCCACCAGAATCGCCCCGCCGCTGATCTGCTCCAGCCCCGCGATGCAGTTCATGAGGGTGGATTTGCCGCAGCCCGAAGGGCCCACCAGGATCAGGAACTCGCCCGAGCCGATCTTCAGTTCGATGTTCTTCAGCGTGTCCGGCAGGCCGCTGCCGTAGGTCTTGTTGACGTTGCGCAATTCAAGCGTTGCCATGTTCTACCCCTTGACCGCGCCGGCGGTGAGCCCACGCAGGAAATACTTGCCAGCCAGCACATAGACCAACAGGGTCGGTAACCCGGCGATCATCGCCGCCGCCATGTCGACGTTGTATTCCTTGGCCCCGGTGCTGGTGTTGACCAGGTTGTTGAGGGCCACGGTGATCGGTTGCGCGTCGCCACTGGCGAACACCACGCCGAACAGAAAGTCGTTCCAGATCTGGGTGAACTGCCAGATCAGGCACACCATGATGATCGGGATCGACATGGGCAGCAGGATGCGCCCGAAGATGGTGAAGAACCCCGCGCCATCCAGCCGCGCCGCCTGCACCAGGGCCTGGGGCACGCTGGTGTAGTAGTTGCGGAAAAACAGCGTGGTGAAGGCCAGGCCGTACACGATGTGCACCAGCACCAGGCCGGTGGTGGTACTGGCCAGGCCCAGCTTGCCGAGGGTGAACGAGGCCGGCAGCAGCACCGTCTGGAACGGCAGGAAGCAGCCGAACAGCAGCAGCCCGAAGAACAGCTGCGAGCCACGGAAGCGCCACATCGACAGCACGTAGCCGTTGAGCGCCCCCACCAGGGTGGAGATCAGCACCGCCGGCACGGTGATCTTCACCGAGTTCCAGAAATAACCGCCCACCGCGTCCCAGGCCTTCACCCAGCCGATGCCGGTGATCACCTCGGGCCAGCTCAGCAGGTTGCCGGTGCGGATGTCGTCGGGGCTCTTGAAGCTGGTCAGCAGCATCACGATCAGCGGCACCAGGTACACCAGGCAGGCCGCGATCAGGGTGGCGTAGACCGCCAGGCGGCTCAGGCTCGGTCGACGAGCAGCAAGTGAACTACTCATGGCGCTTGCTCCTGAGTTCCGAATACAGGTACGGCACCAGGATCGCCAGGATCGCACCCAGCATCAGGATCGCGCTGGCCGAGCCCATGCCCATCTGGCCGCGGCTGAAGGTGAACGAATACATGAACATCGCCGGCAGGTCCGAAGCGTAGCCCGGGCCACCGGCGGTCATTGCCGCCACCAGGTCGAAGCTCTTGATCGCGATGTGCGCCAGGATCATCAATGCACTGAAGAACACCGGGCGCAGGCTGGGCAGCACGATGCGCAGGTAGATGGTCGGCAGGCTCGCGCCATCGACCTGGGCTGCGCGGATGATCGACGGGTCGACCCCGCGCAGCCCGGCCAGAAACAGCGCCATGACGAACCCCGAGGCCTGCCACACGGCAGCAATCACCAGGCAGTACACCACGCGGTCGGGGTCGACCAGCCAGTCCAGGCGAAAGCCTTCCCAGCCCCAGTCGCGCAGCATCTTGTCCAGGCCAAGGCCGGGGTTGAGCAGCCATTTCCAGGCGGTGCCGGTGACGATCATCGACAGCGCCATGGGGTACAGGTAGACGGTGCGGATAAAGCCTTCGCGGCGGATACGCTGGTCGAGCAGCACCGCCAGCAGCACGCCGACCACCAGGCTGATGCCGATGAACATGCCGCCGAACAGCAGCAGGTTCTTGCTGGCGACCCACCAGCGGTCGTTGTCCATCAGGCGGGCGTACTGGGCCAGGCCCACCCACTTGTAGCTGGGCATGAAGCTTGAATTGGTGAATGACAGGACGAAGGTCCACAGGATGTAGCCGTAGAAGCCCACCAGCACGATCAGCATGCTCGGCGCCAGTACCAGTCGGGGCAGCCAGCGTTGCAATGCATCGAGGGGTGAGGCCTTGTTGAGGACGGCGATAGTGCTCATCGGAAGGTTCTCGGTTGGAAAGGCGGCGCGTTGCGCCGCATCGCGGGTCAAGCCCGCTCCCACAAAGTCATCGCAGTACCTGTGGGAGCGGGCTTGACCCGAGATGAGGCCCGAAAGATTCAGCGGATCATTTAGCCGACTTGATCGCCGAATCCAGCTGCTTGACCGCCTTGGCCGGGTCGGCCTTCGGGTCGTTGAGGAAGTTGGTCACCACATCGAAGATGGCGCCCTGCACCGCCAGGCTGGTGGCCATGTTGTGCGCCATGCTCGGTTGCAGGCCATCGCCCTGCTCGGCCGCCTTGAAGTCCGCGGCGGACTTTTGCGTGCAGGCATCGAACGGGCCCATGTCCATGTCCTGGCGTACCGGCAGCGACCCCTTGTTCTGGTTGAACACGGTCTGGAACGCCGGCTCCAGCGCCACCTTGGCCAGGTCGTTCTGGGCCTTGATGTCGTTCTCGTCCTTGAGCCTGAACATCACCAGCGAGTCGATGTTGTAGGCAAAGCTGCCCTGGGTACCGGGAAACGCCACGCACTCGTAGTCCTTGCCGGCGATCTTGCCCGCAGCGGTCCATTCGCTCTTGGCCCAGTCGCCCATGATCTGCATGCCGGCCTTGCCGTTGATGACCTCGGCGGCCGCAACGTTCCAGTCACGCCCGGCACGGTTGGGGTCCATGTAGGTGCCCAGGCGCTGCAAGGTGCTGAACGCCTCGATCATCTGCGCACCGGTCAGGGTCTTTTCATCCAGCTCGACAAAGGCTGCGTGGTAGCCCTTGGGCCCGAGAATGCTCAGCACCACGTCCTCGAACACGGTGCTGTCCTGCCACGGCTGGCCGCCGTGGGCCAGGGGCACGAAGCCGGCAGCCTTGAGCTTGTCGGCGGCGGCGAACAGTTCGTCCAGGGTGGTCGGCACCTTGGCCCCGGCCTTGGCGAACACCTGCGGGTTGATCCACAGCCAGTTGACCCGGTGGATGTTCACCGGCACGGCCACGTAATGACCGTCGTACTTCATGATGTCGGCAACCTTTCTGGGCAGCAGCGCGTCCCAGTCGTTGGCCTTGGCCACATCGTCCAGGTTGGTCAGCAGGCCCAGCGCGCCCCAGTCCTGGATGTCCGGGCCCTTGACCTGGGCAGCGGCTGGCGGGTTGCCGGCCACCGCGCGGCTCTTGAGCACGGTCATGGCGGCCGCGCCGCCGCCCCCGGCCACGGCGTTGTCCTTCCACACAAAGCCGTCCTGTTCGATCTGCTTGCGCAGCGTGTCCACGGCCGCCTTCTCGCCACCGGACGTCCACCAGTGGGTCACCTCGACCGTGCCGGGCTCGGCAGCCAGGGCGCTCAATGGCAACAGGGAAGCAAGGGAAACAACGGCGGCGAGGCGATTGATCGCATTCATCAAGGGAAACCTTTCTTGTTGTTATGCCGGTGCAAGTCATGCTGCTTGCGCGTGAATCGAAGTCTAGCCACCCCCTGGGGCGGCAGAAGTAACGAAGGGATGCGCGAATGTCACCGACCTGTGACATTCACCCGCTGGCCCGCACTGCGCGGCAGGCTCAGGGTGACCCGCAGGCCGCCTTCGCGCAGGTTGCGCAGGCTCACCTCGCCGCCGTGGCTGTGGGCGATGTTGCGCGCGATGCCCAGCCCCAGCCCGTAGCCCTGCTGCTGGCCGGCCAGGCGCACATGTGGCTCGAACACCTGTTCCTGACGCTGCTCCGGCACGCCGGGGCCCTCGTCGTCCACCTGCAGCACGAAGCCGGTGGCACTGTCGATGATGCGCAGGTGCGCACGCTCGCCGTACTTGAGCGCGTTGTCGATCAGGTTGCCGATGCAGCGCTTGAGCGCCAGCGGCTTGCCCGGATACGCCGCCAGCGCCCTGCCCTGCACGGTGACGCGCGCACTGGCCAGGTAGGGTTCCACCAGGCAGTCGAGCACCTGGTTGAGGTCGATGGGTTCGATGTTCTCGTGGATGTCGGTGTCCTTCACGCACTGCAGGGCGCCCTTGACCAGCAGCTCCAGCTCGTCCAGGTCACGGCCGAACTTGTGTTGCAGCTGTTCATCCTCCAGCAGCTCGACGCGCAGGCGCAGGCGCGTGATCGGCGTGCGCAGGTCGTGGGAGATCGCGCTGAACAGTTGGCTGCGCTCGGTCAGGTAGCGGCTGATGCGTTCGCGCATGGCATTGAAGGCGCGCCCCACCTCCACCACTTCGCTGCCGCCGCCCTCTACCTCCGGCGGCGCGTCGGCGCCCAGCGACAGCTCCCGCGCCGCGCGTGCCAGGCGCTTGAGCGGACGGGTCTGCCAATGCACCAGCAGGCCGATGAACAGCAGCAGAAAGAAACTGGTCAGTGCGATGAACCCCACCTGCTGGCGCGGCAGGCCCTCGGCCTCGAGGCTGGTGTAGGGCTCGGGCAGCAGCGAGGCGATGTACAGCCATTCGCCCTCGCCCAGGCGGATCTGGGTCACCAGCACCGGCGGGTTGACCGGTTCCAGGGTCAGCGAGTAGTGCGCCCAGGAGCGCGGCAGTTCATCGAGCTTGAGCCCGCTGTTGAACAGACGCAGTTGCTCGGGGCCGACGAACTCCACCGAGATTTCCATCTGCTCGCCCAGGCGCTCGTGCAGTACCTGCTCGAACGCCTCGATCACCGCCTGCTTGCGCGGGGTCACCGGCAGCACCTGCATGTCCAGCGGCCGGTCATTGAGCGACACCACGAAGCGCGTGCCCCCCATGCTGCGCAGCTGGTCCAGCACCAGCGGCCGGTAGGCCAGCGGCAGCGAACGAAAGTAACTGACGCTGGCGGTCATCGAATGCGCCAGGCTGCGCGCGCTGGCCAGCAGCCCTTCGAGCTGGCTGGCGCGCAACTGCGACACCCAGATCACGCTGGACAACCCCTGGGCCGCCGTCACCACCAGCAGGGTCAGCAGCAGCATGCGCCCCAGCAGCGAGCGTGGCAGCGGCAGGCGCCAGCGCCGCTCAGTGCGCGGGCGCAACACTGGCCGCCAGCAGGTAGCCGCTGCCGCGCACGGTGCGGATCAGTCGCGGAGGTTTTTCGGTATCGCGCAGGCGCTGGCGCAGGCGGCTGACCGCCATGTCGACGATACGGTCCAGCGGCATCGGCTCGCGACCACGGGTGGCATTGCCGATGGTGTCGCGGTCGAGGATCTGTTGCGGGTGGTCGAGGAACAGCTTGAGCAGGGCGAAATCGGCGCCAGACAGGATCACCTCTTCGCCGTCGCGGTGGAACAGGCGGTGGCTGACCGTATCCAGGCGCCACTCGTCGAAGGTCAGCACGTCACCGCCGGGGCGTTCATGCATGAAGCCGGCGCGGCGCAGCAGGGCCTTGATGCGGGCTTGCAGCTCGCGGGGGCTGAAGGGTTTGCCCAGGTAATCGTCGGCGCCCAGTTCCAGGCCGATGACGCGATCGGTTTCGTCGGAACTGGCGGTGAGCATGATGATCGGCACACGGGCCTGACGCGGGTGCTGTCGCACCCAGCGGCACAGGCTGAAACCGTCTTCGTCGGGCAGCATCACGTCGAGGATCACCAGGTCGGCGCCGTGTGTGTCCAGGGCCTGGCGAAAACCCTGGCCATCGGCCTGGGCCTGCACCTGGAAGCCGCATTTGCTCAGGTAGGCCTGCAGCAGTTCACGGATGTCCTGGTCGTCATCGACCAGCAGAATCGACTTGGTCACGGTTGTTGTCCTTGTCAGTGCATTCCTTGGCGGCCCCATCGCGGGTCAAGCCC